>JAEUQE010000889.1 GCA_016789785.1 Bryobacterales bacterium | reverse complement strand
ATTTGGCGCAGGAACCGCAATTGGATGCGACCAAAAACGTGCTCGAAAATGTGATGGAGGCGTGCCGGCCGATGCTCGATAAAATCGCGCGATTCAATGCGATTGGCGTTGAAATGTGTGAGGAGGGGGCCGATTTTGATAAGCTCACCGAGGAAATGGGCACACTTCAAGAAGAGATTGAGCATGCGAACGGGTGGGAGTTGGAGCGGCAGGTGGAAATCGCGCTCGATGCCCTGCGGTGTCCGCCGGGGGATGCGGATGTGACCAAATTATCGGGTGGGGAGCGGCGGCGTGTGGCCCTGTGCAAATTGTTGCTGGAGGCACCTGATCTGCTGCTGCTCGATGAGCCGACCAACCATTTGGACGCCGAAAGTGTGGCGTGGTTACAAAGATTTTTGAGCGATTATAAGGGGACGGTCGTGATGATTACCCATGATCGTTATTTTCTTGATAACGTCACGGGATGGATTTTGGAGTTGGACCGCGGGCAAGCCATCCCCTATGAAGGGAACTATTCCGCCTATATTGACCAAAAACGCAAACGGTTGGAGCAAGAGGCGAAAACCGAAGCCACACGCCAGAAAACCCTGGCGCGGGAGTTGGAATGGATCAATCAAACGCCCGAAGCCCGGCGCAAAAAATCCAAGGCGCGGATTGCCGCCTATGAGGATATGCTGCGTGACAATGAGCGCGAAACCTAT
>JAEUQE010000888.1 GCA_016789785.1 Bryobacterales bacterium | reverse complement strand
CCTCAGTTGAAATTAATGCCTGAGTGGACCATTGGCGACCGCAAGACCAGAAGTTTCCTGGTGTTGGCGAGGAGGAAACCGGGCACGACAATCGAGCAGGCCCGCTCTGAAATGGCGGCTCTGGCGCAGGAACTCGCAGTCCGCTACCCAGAGTCAAACCGAGGGATAAGCAGTGCGCTCCTGCCGATCTGGAAGAGCCACTTCGGAGCGCAGAGCGTGCTGCTCCAACCCCTTGGCATACTCATGGCGGTCGGTGTAGTCGTGTTACTCATCGTGTGCGCGAACGTGGCGAATCTGCTGCTAGCGCGATCCTTGTCGAGGCGAACAGAGTTCGGCATCCGGCGGGCGTTAGGGGCGAGTAATTCTCAACTCGCTCGCCAGTTGTTGATCGAGACGCTGGTGCTGGCAGGGGTCGGGACGGCGATTGGCATCCCGGCTTCAGCCTGGATGGGGCGCTCGCTGGCCTACCTGGTGCCATCCAGTGACTTTCCCGTGGCGCTGAACGTCCAGATCAACCGCGACGTCATGGCCTTCCTGATCCTCTCGACACTCGCGGTTTGCGCTGCGACGTGTCTCGCTCCCGTTCTCCAGGCAATCCGCGCTGATTTGAATGATCCGCTGAAAGAGGGCGGCCGCGGGGGAATGTCCGGCCGAGGGGCGCAGACGATGCGAGGCGCGCTTGTTGTATCGGAGGTGGCGCTC
>JAEUQE010000887.1 GCA_016789785.1 Bryobacterales bacterium | reverse complement strand
GCCGAACAGTTTCACGCCGCGATTGCCTGCATAGCTCACCGATGCCACCCAGCCCTTGGCCACTTCACGCTGCAAGGTGAGGTTGAATTGCTGGAGGTAGGAAACGGGAGCGTTGCGATCCTGATAGCGGACACCGGTGCCGCGATACGCGTTCGGGCCCCCGGAGGAGCCAGCGGGCTGAACAATGGCAGACGGGCCTTGAGAGAACTGAAACGCCTTAAACGGCCCGCCCGTGGGTGCAACGAAGGGAGTGATCGCCTCAAAGCCAAGAGAATTCGAGTTATCACCGTTGGTATCACCGCTCTCGCTGTATTGATAGATGATGCCGTAGCCGCCACGAATCGCCGTCTTGCCGTCTCCTGTCAGGTCGTACGCAAAACCGAACCGCGGGCTGATGTTGTTGTTGTCCCGATCGACGAACGAGCGCGGCACTTGCACCCCCGAGTAGACCAGCGCGCCACTCAAACCCGTGGTCGGATTCGCAATGTAAGGATCGAAGTTCGAATGACGGTCCCAGCGCTCTGTGGGCGCCGAGGAGAGGTCGTAGCGCAACCCCAGATTCAAGGTCAACCGCGGCGTGATCTTGTAGTCGTCCTGCAGCTACCAGTTGAAGCTCGGCTGCGCCAGCGCCAGCGATGGGCCGATAGTGAACTGCCCGCCATCCGGAGCCCCCAGCATCATGCTCGCCAGGCCGTAGCCCGAC
>JAEUQE010000886.1 GCA_016789785.1 Bryobacterales bacterium | reverse complement strand
AACGCCTTCAACTGCGGCGACCTGCTCAACGAGGTCGCCAACCAGAACCGGGCCTACGCGACCAAGGTCGGCGCGACCGACACGGCGCTGGGCGAGTCGCTCGAGTTCATGTACCGCGTGATGAAGGCCAAGCGCCCCGCCAAGCTCGAGGGCACCATCGGCGACCTCGTCGGCAAGCGCGGCAAGAAGGCCTTCGACACCGTCGAGAGCATCGTCAAGTTCCTCGACCTGCTCACCACCGAGGACTACGTGCAGCCGCTGCAGGAGGTGTCGAAGCGCCTCGACCAGGTCGAGGTCGACCGCCTGCAGCCCAAGCCGATCGTCAAGATCACCGGCGAGTTCTGGGCCCAGACCACCGAGGGCGACGGCAACTTCAACATGTTCCGCTTCCTGACCAACGAGGGCGCGGAGATCATCACCGAGCCGATCGCCACCTGGCTGGCGTACATGCTGTGGCAGACCAAGATCAAGGCCAGGGACCGCAAGGACCTGATCGAGAAGGGCGAGGAGCCCAAGTGGTACGAGCTCAAGAAGCGCGCCGGGATCGAGGCGGGCTACCTGAAGAAGCGGGCCATCGCCACGGTCGCCGACAAGATCTTCCGCCGCGAGTACACCCGCATGGTCGAGGCGCTCGGCGACACCGCCCACCACATCGTCGACATGGACGAGATGGAGGCGCTGGCCCACCCGTTCTACCACTCGC
>JAEUQE010000885.1 GCA_016789785.1 Bryobacterales bacterium | reverse complement strand
TACTCGAGCCCGCCAACGCGCGGCCCGTGATCGTCGAGGATGATTGCTTCATCGGCGGCAACTGCGGCCTCTACGAAGGCGTGCTTCTGCGCTCCGGAGTCGTGCTCGCCTCCGGCACGATCCTCTCGTCGGGCACGGTCGTGTACGACCTCGTCAACCACGTCGAGTTGCGCGGCACGCGCGAAGCTCCGCTCGAGATTCCCGCACGCGCCGTCGTCGTGCCCGGTGCACGGCCGGCTGCGGGTGCGTGGGCCAATGAGCGCGGACTGTCGGTGCACTGCGCGTTGATCGTGAAGTACCGCGACGAAAAAACCGACCGCGCGACGGCGCTCGAACAGGCCTTGCGCTGAACCGGACATGGTCGTCGACTGCTTGGAGTCGCACGTCCCCTCGAGGGCCTTGAGTCGCCCTCCTTCTCCGCATCACACAGTACACCCGCTTGAAGGCGTATCGCGATTGACCCGAGAGGGCGCATGTGCGAACGTGCGGGATCATTCCAACAGCACGGGTGCGGTGCATTCCACTGCAGGTAACAGGATGGTCGGGCCGCCATCCCAGCCGTCTTGCGCGGTGATCGCGACCATTCCATGAAGCAGCCCAGCGAAACCGATCCTCTCTCGTCCACGCCTCCCGAGGCGTGGGATCCCCTGGTGCGTTTCGCGGAGCGTGCCCGGAAACCCGTCGATCGCTTCCTGCACATCGA
>JAEUQE010000884.1 GCA_016789785.1 Bryobacterales bacterium | reverse complement strand
CTGGCCGTCGAGTTCGCCGGGAACTGGCTCGACTTCCGCCGCTTCGAGGATCACAACAGCGTGGACCGTACGCGATTCCCGGCGTTCACGAACGACCTCCGCCAGGCGATGTTCGAGGAGCCCGTGCGGCTGATCCACGATGTGATTCAGAAGGGCCGTTCCGTACTCGACCTCCTGTATGGCAAGGACACCTTCGTCAACCGTGTACTGGCTGATCATTACGGCATGAATGAACTGCGCATCCGGCCCGGTGAGTGGATTCGGGTGGACGATGCGCAGCGCTATGGCCGGGGTGGCCTGCTGCCGATGGCCGCGTTTCTTACTCGTAACTCTCCCGGCTTGCGGACAAGCCCAGTCAAGCGGGGGTTCTGGGTGGCCAGGACCGTGCTCGGGGAATCCATCCCTCCGCCGCCACCGTCTGTTCCCGAACTGCCCGGCGACGAATCGAAAACGGACTTACCTCTTCGCCAGATGTTGGCGAAGCATCGGGAAAATGCCGCGTGCGCCGGTTGCCACGCGCGGTTCGACGGCTTCGGACTCGCCTTTGAGAATTACGGTCCCGTCGGAGAACGGCGCACCAAGGACCTCGCCGGCCGGCCCGTCGATACGCAGGCGGACTTGCCGGGTGGCCGCCAGGGCAGGGGACTGGACGATCTGTTGCTCTACATCCAGTCACACCGCGAGCAGGATTTTGTCGACAACCT
>JAEUQE010000883.1 GCA_016789785.1 Bryobacterales bacterium | reverse complement strand
CGCACGCCTGGTGCATCGTCGCGCAAGGGCGCGACCTCTTCATCAAGGCCAAACCGAGCGCTAAGACCAACAACCTGATCCTGGTGACCGAGCGCAGACGGTTTGCGATCGATCTTCGCGCGGTGGATCGGGGCGGTCTGATGCGGCTGACGCTGATGCCGCCGAAGAATCATGAGTCGGCGGCGGGCTCCCTGCCCACCGATACGGCCGGGCAGCCCAAGGCCATCCGCGTAGCAACCCCGGCACCCGATCCTCAGAAGATCCTCCTGGAGCGACTTGCTGCAGCGCCGATCCCCCGCAACTCGCAGTACTCGATGGCGGTGGGCAAGGCCTCTGACGACATCACGCCGTCGATGGTGTTTGACGACGGTCGCTTCACGTACTTGAAGTTCCCGGGCAACCGGCCGCTGCCGGCCATCTTCCAGACGGCGCCTGACGGCAGCGAAGAGACCGTCAACGTGCGCATGGGCGAAGGCGACCTGCTGGTTGCCGATCGTGTTGCGCGCAAGCTGGTCCTGCGGTTGGGGCAGTCCGTGGTCATCGTGGTCAACGATGCGTTCGATCTCGACGGACAGGCTCCTTTGGAAGGTACGACCGTTCCTGGCGTCGCACGAACACTCACTCAGATTCCCAAGACCGCACCCAAACCGGCACCTGCCGTGACGCCGACACGCGCGCAACCGGTTCGGGCACAGACCGTTGACTT
>JAEUQE010000882.1 GCA_016789785.1 Bryobacterales bacterium | reverse complement strand
AGCCGACGCAACTGGCCTCCATGCTGGTCGCGCCGCCTCCGCCCCCTCCGCCTCCTCCTCCGCCTCCCGCGGCGGCGCCGGTGAAAGTGGTGAAGGTCATTCCGCGCCAGTTCGACGCTGGCCGGCTGGTGGCTCCGAAGACCATTCCGAAAGACATCGCCATGATTAAGGAAGAGGAACTGCCTCCTCCCATGTCCGGTGGCGTTGGCGTCGTTGGCGGTGTTCCTGGTGGCGTTCCCGGCGGTACCGCCGGCGGCGTTATCGGTGGCATCATCGGCAGCGTTCCCACGGCCGCGCCGCCCCCGCCGCCGCCCCCCCCGCCCGCGGAAAAGCCCAAGCCGGCCGCTCCGCAGCGCATCCGCGTCGGCGGCAACGTCCAGGCCGCCAACATCGCCAAGATGGTCCGTCCGACCTACCCGCCGTTGGCCAAGCAGGCCCGTATCCAAGGCACAGTCCGCTTTAACGCGGTCATCGCCAAGGACGGCACCATTCAGAATTTACAGGTGGTCAGCGGTCACCCGCTGTTGATCCCTTCGGCGACCGACGCGGTCCGTCAGTGGGTCTATAAGCCCACGCAGCTCAACGGCGAACCCGTCGAAGTGCAGACCCAGATCGACGTGAATTTCACGTTGAGCAACTAACCACGTTTTCGTTTCCTCAATTTCGATTCCGGCGCCCACCGGGCCGGTCTCAACCGTCACCACGGC
>JAEUQE010000881.1 GCA_016789785.1 Bryobacterales bacterium | reverse complement strand
TGATGCCGAAGCGGCGCGTCATCGGGCCGCCGACGGGCAGACCCGCTCAATGCCGACGGAAGGGCTTCGCGACCTCCTCGTCGGCAATCCGAACCATCCCCGCTGGACCGAGGTCGCCGAGCGTTGTTTGTCTTGCACAAATTGCACGCAAGTCTGTCCGACCTGCTTCTGCAGCTCCGTCCGCGAAGTCACGGATCTCGACATCCGTCAGGTCGAGCGCCGCCGCGAGTGGGATTCGTGCTTCAACTTCGACTTCAGCTACATGAACGGCGGCGTCGTGCGCAATTCCGTGCGCTCGCGCTATCGGCAATGGCTGACGCATAAGCTTGCGACTTGGCACGATCAGTTCGGCGAATCAGGATGCGTCGGCTGCGGCCGATGCATTACGTGGTGTCCTGTCGAAATCGATCTGACGGCGGAAGTCGCCGCCATACGGGGAGACGTTTCGTGAACTTCTCCGCACCGCCGCCGCTCAATCCGTGAACTTCTCCGCACCGCCGCCGCTCAATCCGTGGACGACGCATTCGGTCGAAGTGGTCGACGTCGTGCCTGAAATTCTCGGTGTCGCCACATATCAACTCCGGTTCACCGATCCACTGGTCCGCGCCGCGTATTCTTGCGTGCCGGGCCAGTTCAATATGCTGTACCTGCCCGGCGTCGGAGAGGCGGCCGTTAGCGTGAGCGGACATGACGTCGCCGGCGATGCT
>JAEUQE010000880.1 GCA_016789785.1 Bryobacterales bacterium | reverse complement strand
GCAGATTGTGAACTGGAGCGATTTCGGCATCACGCTGTAGGGCGGCTGTGTCACATTCGCATTTGGTGAACCAAGCGGGCTCCGCCACCGGCGGCGCCCGCTTTTGCGTCAACGCTTCGGCCGGCGCGTCGGCCGAGACTCGACCGCAAAGTAAGTCTTGACGAAAAGTACTTTGCTATGTAAAGTGCAAACATGCCTGAGTACTTGCCCCCCTGGCTTTCCCTGCCCCAACGCCGCTGGTGCCCGCCGGAGATGATTCTGCCGCCGTGGCTGGACGACGCCGTCGCGGCCGGCCCCATTCAACGGCGCTACGCATTGCTGGTGAATCCCTTTTACAGGAAAGACCCCAACGCCAGCTTCGGCAAGCACGTGCTCACCCCCAGCCTGGCGCTCACGAGCATTGCGGGCAACACGCCGGCGGAGTGGGAAGTGTCTTACTGGGACGAGAACCTGCTGCAAGGGCCGCCCCCCGGCGAGCCCTTTCCCGAAGTGGTGGGCATCACCGTGCATCTCACGTTCGCCAAACGGGCCTATGAGTTGGCCCGCTGGTTTCGTGCCCGCGGGGCCAAGGTGGTGCTTGGCGGTCTGCACGTGCTGTCGTGTCCCGACGAAGCCGCGCCCCATGCCGACGCCCTGGCGATCGGCGAGGGCGTGCAACTCTGGCCGCAAATCCTGCGCGACGTCGAGGCCGGCCGCTTGCAGCCGCGGTA
>JAEUQE010000087.1 GCA_016789785.1 Bryobacterales bacterium | reverse complement strand
CCGAGCTTTCAGCGTCCCGGCGCGCGCAGCTACACCAGCATCGCCATGTGGACCCCCGTGCAACTTCACGATCTGCAGGCATCCCCTGAGTCCGCCGTCTTCACACGCGAAGGCTTCCATCGCGACTATCCGGAGATCCGCCTTTGGGCCCAGTATCAATTCTTCGCCCATGTGCCGTACTTCCTGTTCGAATCAAAGATGGAGATCGTGCAGCCGGTGGAGATCTACTGGCTTCGTAACCAGGAGATGACCATGGATGATCTCTTCACGCACGTCGCATGGCCAACTCGCGATGGCACGCCGCGCGTCGCTACGTTTGAGGAACGCAAGCCGCTGCTTGAGAAGGACCCCTTGCCTCTGGATACTCCCTGGGTCGCCTTCTATCATCAGCAGCGCGGCTACGGCTATGGCGCGGTTGTGCTGCACTACACCGCCACCACCACTGCGAAAGCCAAGACCTCGATTAACGATGGCGCCGGCAACGGCAAATACTGGGACCGCTACCTGATTGGCCAGGTCAACACTGCATTGAAGCCTGGCGATCGCTACACCGAGCGCACCGCCTATGTTCTCTTCCGCACGCGTCCCGGCGCGCCCGTCGGCGAGTTTTTGGAATGGGAGAAGCGCCTCCGTAACCCCCTGCGGGCCGAGCTTCTGCCCTGAGATGAGATTTTTTGATAACAAACACCCTTCCGCGGCGTCATATGTACTGTGAAGCGAGCAAGCAAAGTTTTGGCGCTCGGTCTGCTGCTGACGGCCGCAACTTTCGCCGCGCAGGAGGCCGTCGAAAGCGGGCTCTCGCGAAAAGCCTGCCGTTTCCTCACCTACGTGACCACGGTCGAGACGGCGGACGCGAAGACCAGCCTGCTGGAGCACCTCATGATCGGCTTCTACTACGCCAATGAGACCTGCGCATCGCGGCTTTCGCCGGTAAGCTGAAGTCCTCCGCGCCGCGTTTCCCGATCCCTTGCGACGTATGTTGCAGCTCAGTATTGAGCAGGATTGCCATATCGGCGACGATGAGACGCTGCGCGAGCGCATGGAATAGTGCCGCCGCCGTCTGCACGTTCCCGGATCTGAGCGCGCCAAGGCGTCGTCGATCCGGTAGCATGGTTGTCGTGGTCCGAAAGCTACAGGCTGTGTACGAGAACGGCATTCTGCGGCCCATCGAGCCGCTCCGGCTCGATGAGCATCAACTCGTCAGCGTGATCGTAACGGACGATGTGGCGTCGGACGAGGAACTGGCCTTCGAGTCTCCGGCGCATTTCGAGCCGCTGGCGGACCACAGCGTTTCCGCGGATTCTGTACGCCGGGCCCTCTCCAGGATACCCGGATCACTGGACGCCGATTTCATCGCTGAACGGAACGAACGCTGACGGTGCCCGGCTACTTCGTTGATACCAGTGCGCTGGCCAAGTTGTTCCATCCCGAAGCTGGTAGCGAGAGAATGAGCTTCTGGCGCTGACGCCCGGTGCCCGGCTGATCATATCCCAACTCTCCCTGATCGAGATCCAGTCCGTGTTCGCGACCAAGGTCCGGACGGGAGTGATCGATCCGGTCACGCTCGACCAGTTGCGCGGTCTCTTCTTCGGAGAGCTCACCCGGGGACGATTCGAAGTTGTCCTATTGGCGCGCCGGCACCTGGCCGCCGCCGAGGCACTCGTCCGCACCCACTCGGTCGGGCAAGGGCTTCGGACACTCGATGCGATCCAGCTATCGGTGGCCCTTGACCTCAAACGCCGAGGAGCAGCCTCGGATTTGGTGGCCTCTGACAGGAACCTGTGCACCGTGGCTTCGCTTGAAGGTCTTTCCGTGATCAACCCTACGGAACCGGCGTAGCGCGTACTTCTCACCGGTTTCAGCGGGCCGCGTGATTCAATCTGCACCTTCTCATATTTGTTCTGTTCCTGATCGAGTATTAGCAGCGCCTGGAACTCATCGTCGATCTTATCGAGAGGGCAATGGTCGCAACGCCCGCCCTGGCGGTTGTAAGGGCAGGTCCAGCACCCGTGCGAATTCGCGGCGGTACTCGAAGACGTCCTGGCCTAAGGGCATCTTCAGAAGGTGCGCACGGTACCGCCCAGGACGCGGAGGGACACCCGAAAGGAATCGCCGGTCTGGACTGCGTCGTCCACGTCCGCGTGGCTCAACTGTTCGTCCAGAGTCCTCCCCTGCTGTCGGAATCACGGCCGCTTGCAAAAAGACACTTGCCAACCGCCCCCCGAATGTTGCATCATGAGCCGTAAATCATTCATGGGTGAGAATGTTTTAGCTCCTCAGGGTGTTGCGAACAGGTTGCTGTCGTCCCTCTCCCAGCGGGACGAGGAGTTGCACTATGTCGCGCGTGTCCTCCATGAGCAAATCGGCCAGATTCTGACCGTTGTCGGCCTCCAAATCGACCTCCTGCGGCAGGATTATTCTCCCCGGATTCCCGAAATCGGACCGCGTGCCACCGAGGTTCAGCAACTGCTCGAGAAGGCGATTGAAGAAGTGCGGCAGTTGAGCTACCGTCTGAATCCCGATATCGTGCAACGGTCAGGGCTGCGCTATGCGCTCGATACTCTGGTGGGCCGCTTCCGCGATGAGAGTCCGGCCACCATCCGGTTGCTCATGGACTCCAATGTCCACCTTCCGCAGCCTGTCGCAACGGCGGCATTTCAGATCGTACAGCACGCTCTCGATAATGCCGCTCGCCATTCAAGCGCGAATTTGATAGAAATTGTCCTGCAACAGTCGGGTGACGTTCGGATCGAGATTAGCGATAACGGTTCGGGTTTCGAACTTTCCCAGGCGCTTGCAAACCCCAGGGGGCTCGGGCTCCTGTGGATGCAACATCTGGCCGCCACCGCGGGGCTGGATCTGCGTCTGGATTCCTCGCTCGACCACGGAACGAAGGTAAAGGCGATCTACAGAGTCTCTGCCCCGGCTGCACGGACGGTGGCGGCGCCATAGCCGCAGAGGATTGACCGACATGCTCTACGACATACTACTCGTCGACGATCACAAGATCATGCGGGACGGAATCAAAGCCATCCTGCGCAACAACGAGGAGTTTCGCGTTACCGGTGAGGCCGAAGATGGCGCCGATGCTGTTGTCGTCTGCAAGAAACTCCGGCCCCACATTGTGCTCATCGATATCCATTTGCCAAAGCTCAACGGCATTGAGGCCACGGGCGAAATCGTTCGCCACTGCCCCGAAACCAAGGTCATCATTCTGTCGATGTATGACGACGAGAACTCCGTGGTCAGCGCCATCCGTTCCGGCGCCCGCGCGTTCGTTCTCAAGCGCGCCTCCGACGGGGAGCTTCTCGATGCCTTGCGCACGGTCGCGCGCGGCGGGTCGTATTTGAGCCCTCAGGTTTCCGATCGTCTGCTGAATCGTATCAAGCGCGGTGAAACCAACGACAAGCGCATGCCCCAGGCGCTCGAGGGTCTCTCGCCCCGCGAACTCCAGGTATTGCGCCTGGTTGCCGAAGGCAAGACGAGCAAGGAGATCGCCGTTCTCCTCGATCTCGGCCTGCAGACCGTGCGCAGCTATCGCAAGACGATGATGAAGAAGCTGTCGGTCAGCAACGTGGCCGGGCTTACCCAATTGGCCCTCGCCGCCGGACTCACGCGCTTCGCCATGACTCCAGCCGAACAGATCTTCAAGGAACTTCCCGAGGAAGCAGCCGCCGTTACCGACTGAGACGGCCTGCGACGGCCGGTTTGACGCCCCAATCCTGTTCACTTTTGCATCTTGACGCCGCGCACCTCACGGTAACGCAGACTTCAGTCTGCCGCGTCGCGACTTCTCGGGGCGCTTGGCGATGCCCAAACGTAACTGAACAGTAGTGGCGCTCAGCCCGCACGCTGGCCCCCGCCGAGTCCCGCCCGCAGGTCCAGCCACCGCTCCATCGCCATCCACATTGACTTACCAGCCAGCCTTCACTCGCACCATCGCCACGGCTTCCGCACGTAAGCGTGATATAACTCCAAGCATGCTCCGTCTCGCATCCATTGTGTTATTCAGCGGGCTGAACCTTCACGCACAAACCTCTTCGGGTACGATCAATGGCACCATCCTCGATCCCACTGGCGCCGTCATTCCGGGCGCGGCGGTTCGCCTGCTTGGAACCGGCACGGGAGATCTCGTGCGCGAAATCACGACCGGCCCCGATGGCAACTTCTCCGCACCGCTCCTGCGTCCCTCCACCTACACGATCGAGGCAACCGCGCAGGGCTTCAAGCGGCTGGTCCGCGCTGGAATCGTGCTTCGCGTCGACGATGTTCTCTCGTTGCGGCTCACGCTCGAAACCGGTGCGACCTCGGAATCCATCACGGTGACAGCCAGCGCGGAATTGCTCGAAGAGAAAAGCAACACGGTGGGCCAAGTCATTGATGAACGCCGCATGCAGCAGTTGCCTCTCAATGGCCGCAATTACCTCGACCTGGGCAATCTTACCGCTGGCGCCGTTCCCAGCACGCGCTCGCGTGACCGCAGTTTCTCCGCCTATGGAAACCGCGGACTTCAAAACGCATTCCTTTTGGACGGCGCCCGCAATCAAAACTATCTCCGCGGCCTCGACAATCGGGCGCGCGACGCTATGCGCCCTTCGCTCGAAGCCATCAGCGAATTCAAAGTGCAAACCAGCAACTACTCGGCCGAGTATGGCGCGTCCGCCGGCGCCGTGGTGAACGTGGTCACCAAATCCGGCACCAACGATTTGCACGGTTCCGCCTTCGAGTTCTTCCGCAACAACACCATGGATGCGCGCGACTACTTCCTGCCCGCCACGGCATCGCGACCGCTCTATTTGCAGCATCAGTTCGGCGGCTCCCTGGGTGGTCCTTTCATCCGGAATCGCGCATGGTGGCACGGGGCGTTTCAGCGCACTCACATCAGCGAGGGCGAAACGGGAACGGCCACGGTTCCCCTCACCGCCGAGCGCAACGGCATCTTCTCTCTTCCCATTCATGATCCCGCCACCACGCGCGCCAACCCAGCCGGAGCCGGCTTTGTACGGGATCTGTTCCCCAACAACACCATCCCAGCCGCCCGCTTCGATCGGACCGGCAAGGGTCTGGCCGACCGTTTCCCAAATCCCAATCTACCGGGCACCGCGCGGAACTGGGTGAACAATCCTCTGCAAGCAACGCGCATCAACAACGCAACCGTTCGCGGCGACCTCAGCGCTTCGCCCCGCGACATGATCTTCCTGCGTTTCTCGCTCGACAGCGGCAACTTCGCGCGCCTGCCGGTGTTACCTGTCGGCGCGCAGACGGGCGTCAACCGCGAAATCCCCGCGCGAAGCTGGGGCGCCGGGTACACGCGCATTCTCAGGCCGACCATCGTCAACGAACTCCGCGTGGCCTACAACTACGTCGGCGTCATCCAGGATGCGACGCTTCCCAGAGATGAGATCCTCGCCGGCACACTTGCGCCGCGCATTGAGTCCTCCATCCCCACCTTCGGCGTCAACGGCTACGCCACCCTTGGCGAGCAGCCACCGGGCTTCGGCAACAATCCGCTCGACAAGAAGTCGAAGGTCTGGAACTTCTCCGACAACATTTCCATTGTGCGCAACAAGCACACCATCAAGATGGGCTTCGACTTCCAGTATCTGGATGTCCCCACGTTCGCCGCCTTGCAGGGCCGGGGCTCGTTCGGCTTCTCGGGCGTGTTCACGCAGAATCCGCAGCGCCGTCCAGGATCGGGCAGTTCGGTGGCGGACTTGCTGCTCGGACTGCCGAACTCGATCACCGTGGGGACTCCTTCCGATGCCAACGAACGTGCGCGGAACTACTACGTCTACGCCCAGGATGATTGGAACATCTCGCCGGCCTTCACGCTGAGCGTCGGCGTCCGCTACGAGGTGACTTCTCCGTTCTGGGATGCGAACAACCGTCTTGCCAACCTTGTACTCGATCCCGGCCCCCAATTCGGCCAGTATGTGATTGCAGGCGACTCACGGTTCCCCCGCTCGCTGCAGACGCTTGACCGCAACAACATCGGGCCGCGCATTGGCTTCGCGTGGCGGGCGCCTCGCGCGCTCGTCGTGCGTGCCGGCTATGGAGTTTTCTTCGCCCAGGATGAAGGCTTCGGCGTCAGCCAGCGCATGACGAACAATCCGCCCTTTGTCGGCTTCGGCGGCTACAACGTCATCTCCGATCAGAACCTGATCTCGTCCACCATTCCATTAAGTGGAACATTGCCGGCCAGGCCAGCTCCGGTCGATCCGGCAGCCTACCGTCTCGATCCGCGCGGAACCGTGCAGATTCGCAGTTGGCCCTCTCGCAACACCATTCCTTACGTGCAGCAATGGAGCATGAGCATCCAGAAGGAGGTGGCGCGCAATCTCGTGTGGGAAGTGAACTACGTCGGCAATCTCGGAACCAAGCTCTATGGCACCTACGAAGGCAATCAGCCGCTGCCCGGACCGGGCGCCGTGAATCCCCGGCGTCCTTATGCGGGCGTGTTCACAAGCGGCAGCATTCTCACCGCGGAGCCTTGGGTCACCAGCGCCTATCATGGCCTCTCGTCGCGGCTGGAGCGCCGCTTCGCGAGTGGCCTCACCTTCCTCGCGGCTTACACATTCGGCCGCGCGATCGATGGACAGTCGAACGTCGATCTCTGCGACGGCTGCACTTCGGCGGGCGCCGGCTCTGTTGTCGATTCGCGCAATCGCCGGTTGAATCGCGGACTCTCCGACCATCATGTTTCGCAGCGTTTCGTGTTCAGCGCGCTCTATGAACTGCCGTTCGGAAAAGGCCGCTCGTTTGCAACCTCGGGCCCGCTGAGCTATGTCATTGGCGACTGGGCGCTGAGCGGCATCACTACTCTCTCGTCGGGACTCCCTTATACACTTACCCTGAACTTCGACAATGCCAACACGGGCAATGCCAACTGGCCCAATCGCATCGCCTCGGGCGCTCTCTCCAATCCGTCGCCGGATCGCTGGTTCGACAGCACGGCATTCGTATTTCCCGCACAGTTCGTGCAGGGCAACGCGGGACGCAACATTTTGTTCGGCCCCGGAGTAGTCAGCACGGACATGGGCTTGCAGCGAACTTTTCGCCTGCCGTTGCGCGAAGACATGCGCGCCGAGTTTCGAGCCGAGGCGTTCAATCTGTTCAACACGCCGCAGTTCGGCACGCCCGGCAACTCGCTTGGCAACCCCGCATTTGGCATCATCGGTGGCACGGCGCGGCCGAACCGTCAAATGCAACTCGGTTTGAAGATTCTCTTTTGATCATGACTCGACGTTCCTTTATCAACCTTGTGCTGCCGTTCATTCCGTTTCCCGCTGTCGCCGCGCGCCCGAAGTTGAAGCTCACTCGCCTGGAGTTGCTTCCCGTGCGCGCCACCGAGCGCACCGTGTGGCTCTTCATCCGGCTGCACACCGATGCCGGTCTCGTGGGACTTGGCGAAGCTTCCGACGCTTTCGGCTTCTCGAACACCAGCAAGCAGGATGTGGCGCGAATCGAGTCGCAACTGCGAAGCTTCTTTCAGTTGATGGAAGGCCACTCGCCGTTCGATATCGAAGTGTTCCGCTCGAAGGCGCGTTCCACCGCACAACAGGGAAGCGTCATGATCGCCACCGCCTTCAGTGCGATCGAGCAGGCGCTTTGGGATCTGGCAGGCAAGGCGCTTGGCGTGCCCGTCTACACGCTGCTTGGCGGCTCTACGCGGAACTCGCTGCCCGTCTATGCCAACATCAATCGCACCACGAAGCCACGCACCCCGGAAGGCTTTGCGTCAACTGCGAAACGCGCCGTAGCCGAGGGATTCCGCGCCATCAAAGCGGCCCCCTTCGATGGCTTTCCTCCAAAGAGCGCAACCGATCAGCGCATTCGCGAAGCGGTGGAACTCGGCATTGCCTGCACCCGGGCCATTCGCGATGCCGTGGGACCGGATGTGCAGGTGATGATTGATTGTCACAGCCACTTCACGGTCGCCATGTCGCAACAGGTGGCAAGCCAGCTTGAGCCCGTGAATCTTGCCTGGTATGAAGAGCCAGTGCCACCCAAGCAGGTTGCCGCGACGCTCGAAGTCAAGCGGTCCATCCGGCAGCCCATGGCGGGCGGTGAAATGCTCTTTGGCGTGGAAGGATTTCTGCCGCTCTGCGCCCAGCGCGCCGTTGATGTCATCATGCCCGACGTGAAGCACTGTGGCGGCGTGCTCGAAATGAAACTGATCGCTGCCATGGCGGCGGGGCATCAGGTTGCCGTTGCGCCCCACAATCCTGCCGGCCCCATTTCCACGGCGGCTTCCGTGCAGATCTGCGCCGGCATGCCGAACTTCCAGATTCTGGAACTGCAATGGGGCGAAGTGCCATGGCGCGGAGATCTGCTGGCTCCACGCGAGACTTTTGTGAAAGGTGAAATCGCAGTCCCCGACGCGCCGGGTTTCGGTGTCAGCCTCAATGACACGTTGTTGCGATCGAAGCTTTTCTGAAGGCCGCGTCGATCCGCAACCACCCATCGGAACGGCTGTCCAGACACTCTTCCGAACGAAAGCGTGACAGGCGCCGCCATACTCGCTATTGCTAGTGTAGGAAGGGAAGTAGGATTTTTCAGCCCATGACGGTGATTGAACTTGAACTCCCCGACGAGCAGGCGGCCCGGCTGCAGTTGCAGGCGCGTGAGCGCGGTCTGACGGTTGCGCAGTGGATCGCCGAGCTCGCCAGCCAAGCCAGCCGGACGCCGGACGGTCGGGGGGCGCGCGCCCCCATCTGGGAAGTAATCGCCGACAACATGAAGGACGTCCCGGATGAAGAATTTAAGAACATTCCGACGGACGGGGCGAGCCAGGTCGATCACTATCTGTATGGTCATCCCAAACGATGACCGTTGTTTTCTCCGATACGTTCTACTGGGTTGCGCTGACGAACAGACACGACCCTTTCCATCACCAGGCATTAGCGCTTCCCGGTGCTCTCGGGTTTCCCAGGATCGTGACTACGGAAGCGGTTCTTACCGAATCCTTGAATTTCTTTACGGAGCGGGGCGAATATTTCCGCCGCAAGGCTGAGCGCAATGTTCGCGACATGCTGTCCACTCCCTCGGTCGTCTTCGCGCTGCGGGCGCGATCCCGTTCCTGGAGGTTCCCGAATTGTACGGAGATCGTCCCGACAAGGGCTACAGCCTGACGGACTGCATTTCGATACAGACGATGCGGCGCGAAGGATTGACCGGCGCGCTGACCAACGACCGGTATTTCGAGCAGGAAGGCTTTCGCGCCCTGTTTCGCGCGACCTGAGATCATCGGTTCATTACGCCCCACGCGAGGTCTTTCCCCTCTGTCGGGACATGTCCGGACAACCCGCCCTTGCATTGGTCCATTGGTTCTGCTAAACCATAAGGTTTTCGGCGTTGAATGACGCCCCCTTTATGAAAAAGAATCCTCCCTCTCCGGCGAAGCCTGCCAAGGCCGCTGCTGGGGGTCCGCGAAGCATACCGCCAGCGGCGCCTGCCGGGGGAAAAGCGAGTACAGTGAGCGTTACATCCGAATCTCATACCGACATCTTTGAAAGCGCCATGAAGGCGTTTCATGCCCGTGATTTCAATTCCGCCAAGCGTCTGTTCGAGCAGGCGGTGACTGGCCTGAGCCGTGAAATGGCTCATGTCGCGCGGTTGCACATCCGAATGTGCGAACAGCGGATCGGTCAGGCTGAGCCGGTTCTTCGCAGTCCCGACGAACTGTATCACTACGCGGTCGGACTGATCAATCAACGCCGTCTCGAGGAAGCCGAAGCGAAGCTTCGCCGGGCTCTCGACGGAGCACCAGGCCTCGACTATGTGCACTACGCCCTCGGAATCGCGCGGGGCCTCCGTGGCGACCTCCAGGATGCCGCCCATCACCTCCGGCGCGCCATCGATCTCGATCCTCGGAACCGTTCCCTCGCCCGCACGGACCCCGATTTCCTCGAGTTCGGTAAATACTCGCCAGTCCGCGAACTCGTGTTTGGAGAGAAAAAAGACGCCGATTAGCCACTTCTCCATGTGGCGAGTTATCTTGAAACCATGCCAGGAAAGCTGACACGGCCTCTCCGCATCGTCGCGATCGGTGGCGGCACAGGGCTTTCCACGCTGCTCTCCGGGCTCAAGCACTACACCGATGCCGGTGCCGAGCCTGATCTGCGCGCCTTCAACCCTCCCGCTGGACTCACCATCGAAATCACAGCGATTGTCACCGTCACCGACGACGGCGGCAGTTCCGGCCGTCTGCGCCGCGACTTCGATGTGTTGCCACCCGGCGATATTCGCAACTGCATGGTGGCGCTCTCCGCCGATGAGGCGCTTCTGTCCAAGCTCTTCCAGTACCGCTTTCTGCAAGGCCGCGGGCTCAAAGGCCACAGCTTCGGCAATCTGTTTCTCACCGCGCTGACGCAACTCACCGGCGACTTCGCCCACGCCATCACGGTGTCCAGCGAAGTGCTGGCCTCGGCCGGCCGCATCTATCCGTCGACCAGTTCCAACGTGGCGCTCGAAGCGCGTCTTGAAGATGGCACCACCGTGATCGGCGAAACGCGTATCAGCAAGAGCCGGTCGCCAATCCGCCAGATTCTCCTCCGGCCGCGGCGGGTCCGCCCCTTGCCCGAAGCGGTGCACGCCATTCAGGAGGCCGACCTCATCACCCTCGGACCCGGCTCGCTGTTTACCTCCATCGTTCCCAACCTGCTCATCGAAGGGATCGCCCAAGCCATCCGCCGCTCCAACGCAACCAAGGCCTACTTCAGCAACCTGATGTGGCAGCCCGGCGAAACCATGCAGTTTCGTGCCTCCGACCATGTGCAGGCGCTGCTCAGGCATGCCGGTGGCGCTCTCATCGACGTCGCGGTGCTCAACACTGGCGCGATTCCGCGTCCGCAGCGCCGCCGTTATGCAGTCGAGCAGGCAATGCCCGTGGAAATGGATACCGAGCAGATTGAGGCCATGGGCATTCAGGTGGTCTCGGAATCACTGCTCGCCGCGACCGAGAAGGTTCGCCATGATCCGCATCGTACGGCAGCCGTCGCCGTTCGTCTCGCGCTCGCCAATTGGAAGCAACGGCAGAAAGCGGCGGTCCTGCGCCCCATGGCCGCGGCTGCACGAGGCTAACTCCCGCGATGTCGCTTCTCCCGTTTCTCCACGCCGTCGCCGCCCGTCAGGATCTGACTTTCGAACGGGCGCAGGAAGCCATGTTGGTCATCCTGTCGGGCGAGGCCAGCACCCCTCAGATCGCCGCGTTTCTGGTTGCTCTGCGAATGAAGGGGGAGACTGCCTCCGAAGTGCGCGGCTTTGCCACCGCCATGCGCGAGCGGGCGAATCTTGCCCATCCTGCTCTCGGCTCGCAACCCGTGATCGATACCTGTGGCACGGGTGGTGATGGCGGCCACACGTTCAATATCTCCACGGTTGCCGCGTTTGTGGTGGCTGGATGCGGAGTCGCCGTAGCGAAGCATGGCAACCGCTCGCTCTCGAGCCAGTGTGGAAGCGCCGACCTGCTCGAAGAACTCGGTGTGCGCATCGGAGTCAGCGTCGTCCAGGCGACCCAAGCCCTTCGCCAGGCCGGGATCGGCTTTTACTTCGCTCCCCTCATCCACCCGGCGATGAAGCATGCCCAACCGGCCCGTGCCGAGTTGAAGATGCGGACTGTCTTCAATCTGCTGGGACCACTGGCGAATCCGGCCGGCGCTGAATACCAACTGGTCGGGGCTCCGTCGCAGCAGGCCGCCGCACTCATGGCCGAGGCGCTCGCCGGAATGCCGCACATACGCCGGGCGATGGTCGTACATGGCCGCGATGGCCTGGATGAGATCACCATCACCGCCGAAACCGACGCGTTTCTCGTCGCAAACGGCGTTGCGAGTCCGATTGTCTTGACTCCTGAGAATTTTGGCGTACCTCGTGCCACGCTGGACTCACTTTCCGGCGGCGACCGCGCCACGAATGCCCGTATCGCGATGGACATCCTGGGTGGTTGCGGCGGGCCGCGAGAAGACATCGTGGCTGTCAACGCCGCTGCTGCTCTCTGGATCTGCGGACTTCATCGAGACTACCTTTCGGCCATCGAAGCGGCACGGCAGTCCATCCGTTCCGGCGCGGCTCGCAGGCGTCTGGAACTGTTGAGAACGGTACAGTTGGAGGGTTAGCGTGCTCACATTGCGGCATGCTGGTCCGCATCCGTACGGAATTTCCCACCATTTTTCCTAAACTTCCGCCTCCCTCGTGCCGATAAAACTGTAGGCAGATGAGTCACTTGGCGAACCCGCTGCCGTCCAGACCACCGGTCGAGTTGCCAGTTGGAACCGGCCTTGGTGATCTTGCGGCTGGAACTGTATCGAACGAAACGGCCCGGAATGGGGTCACGGAGTCCTCGCGAATCGAGCGGGATCCACGGATTTGGGGCAGAGATCACGCCGAGTTGGATCTGGGAAACAGCCCGCACCGGGGAGGGCAAACGGTGAATCCAGATTCGAGTGGCGGGAGTGTGGCGATGGGTGTTGACGCCCCGCCTTCGCAATCCGCCAGTCACGCTGCGGGACAGGCAGCGGTTTACTCAATGCCGGAACTCTCCAGGTCTCACGAGCCTGGGACGGTGATTACAGTGCTGAGCGATGGGGAAACCGTGTCAAGACCTGTTCAGACTTCCGATTCCCCCCGGGTGAGCGGCAGTTCACTCGGGACTCCCTCCAGGCGCGAAACGGCTACTGCCGCCTTCCAGGCTGCGGCGGTCACCTTCGGGGACCGTGCCGGCCACCCCTCGGCTAGCGATTCCGGACCCGCGTCCGCCACTCGGGAGCACGCTTCCCGGGATTCGTCCCGCGAGGGACCTTCGCGTGAGGATCTGGCAAACCTCAAGGGACGATTTCTTGCCGTACTCAACCATGAAATCCGCACACCGTTAAGCGGAATCATGGGCATGACTGATCTGCTGATGGAAACCACGCTCGACGATGAGCAGCGGGAGTACGTCGCCGCTACTCGCGCCTGTGCCGAGACTCTCTTTGAAGTGCTCAATGCCACGCTGGAATACTCCGCACTCAGCGGTGGCCGCGTTGATCTCGAATCTTCCGAATTTCATGTCCAGGAAGTGGTCCAGGCCGCAATCGCCGAACACCAGTTTCGCGCCGAATCCAAGGGGCTCCGGCTCTATGCCACCTTTGAGGAAGGTCTGCCCGAGACCATCTTTGGCGACGCGTTGCGGCTCCGCCAGTTGCTCTCCCACCTGATCTCCAACGGTGTCAAGTTCACACCCAATGGTGAGGTGGAGGTGCGATTGTCCACCGTCTCCCTCACCGACCAGGACGCACGTCTGCGCTTCCAGGTCCGCGATACCGGAATCGGCATCGCACGTGAGCAGTTGACTCATATCTTCGACAGCTTCCGCCAGATTGACAGCGGTCTCGCACGCAACTACTCCGGACTCGGGCTTGGTCTTGCGCTGGTCGAAAAGCTCGCCGCTCTCATGAAAGGCGATCTCAGGGCCGAGAGCACCATCGGCCACGGCAGTTCCTTCTTCGTCGAATGCGTGTTCCAGCGCAATGAATCCGGCTCAACCACAGCCGCTTTCACCACTCTCCCTGAACCATTGCACGAGCCGGCCGCCGATGCCTACATCCTGCTGGTGGAAGACAACGACGTGGCGCAACGTATCTACACCCACGTGCTCAACCGCGGCAACTACCACGTCGAGTGCGCTTCCAGCGGCCCTGAGGCTCTCCGCCTTGCCCATCGCCGCAAGTTTGACTTGGTCCTGATGGACCTCCAGATGCCAGGTATCGACGGCATTGAAACCACCAGAAACCTTCGTGACGTGAACGGCTACGACCAAGTCCCGATCCTGGCACTCACTGCCAACTCGGCCGACGAGCACCGCCGCCTCTGCCTCGAAAACGGCATGCAAGGCTTTCTCACCAAACCCATTCCATCTGAGGAATTGCTGGCGTCGGTGGCCCACTATCTCCGCAAGACGTGATCTCTGGCCCGGGACGTTCGCCAACTGGGCGAAACGCGACACCCGACACCCGACACCCGACCCGACACCCGACACGCGAGCCGCGCGGAAGGACTCCACTCCCACGAGCGTCAACGCCGCCCGCAATCTGCTACTACTTCAATCGCGCGCACAACCCCTCCGGCTCTCTCGCCACACACTGGCTCGGTACAGACTCGCTCCAGACCTCGTCAACCGACTCGATCACGGCCTGGATCATCCGTCTCAGCTCATCTGTGCCCGTCTTGGACAGACGGAACTCCATCAGCGCTCCCAACGCGCATTCTGCCTCGGGACACGCCCGCAGCAGAAACCGGTCGTGAGGAATCTCCGCGACCACCAGCTTCGAGCAGGGAAGCTCTACCCACTGCTCCAAGGTTGTGCAAACTGAGCAGTTGTGCGGCTTTCTGCGCGTTGGATCCGGCAGAACGCAATACTCGGAGGGTTTGCGGTTACACTGCATCTCACTCTCTTATCGGAAACGACATCAAGCTGTGAGAACTTTTCTTCCGAACGTCCCTCAGCCCCGGCTCCCGCCCCGCCTCGTATCCCCAGCCTTTCACCCGAGTAACTTGAGCGAAGTCCACTCAGGCACCCTGCGGTAGAATGGAAACTGGTATCCCTGGGTATGTTAGACACCCTTCTGGCCAAAATATTTGGCACCAAGAACGAGCGCGAGATCAAAAAGATCCGTCCGCTAATCGAACAAATCAATGCGCTCGAGCCCGAGATGCAGCAGCTCTCGGACGACCAAATGGCCGCCAAAACCGCGGAATTCCGGCAGCAGCTCGATCAAGGCGCATCTCTCGACGACCTCCTGGTCCCCGCCTTCGCCCTCGTGCGCGAAGCGGGCCGCCGCACTCTCAGCATGCGCCACTTCGACGTCCAGTTGATCGGTGGCGCCGTGCTTCACTCCGGCAAAATCGCCGAAATGCGCACTGGCGAAGGCAAGACGCTCGTTGCAACCCTCCCCGTCTACCTCAACGCACTTTCAGGCAAGGGCGTCCATGTCGTCACCGTCAATGACTACCTCGCCCGGCGCGACTCGGAATGGATGGGCAAAATCTACCGCGCGCTCGGCATGTCCGTCGGCGTCATCGTCCACGACCTTGATGATGAGGAGCGCCGCAACGCCTACGGTTGCGATATCACCTACGGCACCAACAACGAGTTCGGCTTCGACTACCTCCGCGACAACATGAAGTTCCGCCTGGAGGACTGCGTTCAGCGCGAGTTCCATTTCGCCATCGTCGACGAAGTCGACTCCATCCTCATCGACGAAGCGCGAACTCCGCTCATCATCTCCGGCCCCAGCGAAGAGTCCACCGACAAGTACTACAAAATCGACCGCATCATCCCCAAGCTCGTCCGCGGCGAAGTCATCGAAGGCAAGGAGCCCGGCGAGAAGTACACCACCGGCGACTACACCGTCGACGAGAAGAACCGCAGCGTGGCCCTCACCGAAGAAGGCGTCCTGAAAGTCGAGCGCCTGCTCGGCATCAACAACCTCTACGATCCGGTCAATATCGAAATGAACCATGGCGTGCAGCAATCGCTGCGCGCCCATGTGTTGTTCCACCGCGATAAGGACTACCTCGTCAAGGACGGACAGGTGGTCATCGTCGACGAGTTCACGGGCCGCCTCATGCCCGGCCGCCGCTGGAGCGATGGTCTGCACCAGGCCGTGGAAGCTAAGGAAGGCGTCAAGATCGAGCGCGAGAATCAGACCCTCGCCACCGTGACCTTCCAGAACTACTTCCGCATGTACAAGAAGCTCGCGGGCATGACCGGTACCGCGGAAACCGAAGCCGCCGAGTTCGGCAAGACCTACAACCTGGATGTCGTCGCGATCCCGACCAACCGCGAAATGATCCGTCGCGACACGACGGACATCGTTTACCGTACTGAAGAAGAGAAGTTCCGCAACGCTGCCAAGGAGATCAAGGAGAAGCACGAATCTGGGCAACCGGTACTCGTCGGCACCATCTCGGTGGAGAAGTCCGAGCATCTCTCGTCCATCCTCAAGAAGATGGGCGTCAAGCACGAAGTGCTCAACGCTAAAAACCACGAGCGCGAAGCCTTCATCGTGGCCCAAGCCGGACGCAAGGGCGCCGTCACCGTCTCCACCAACATGGCCGGCCGCGGTACCGACATTCTGCTTGGCGGCAACGCAGAGTTCTATGCCAAGGAGCATTTCCGGAAGCAGGGCCTCGATCCCGATACCGTGCCCAAGGACGCATGGGAGCCCGTCTATGTGACCTACAAGGAGCGCACCGACCGGGAGCATGAGGAAGTGGTGGCGGCTGGTGGATTGCACATCGTCGGCACCGAGCGCCATGAGTCGCGCCGCATCGACAATCAGCTCCGCGGACGGGCTGGCCGCCAGGGCGACCCCGGCAGTTCCCGCTTCTTCATGTCCCTCCAGGACGATCTGCTCCGCATCTTCGGCGGTGATCGCATCCAGAATCTGATGCTCAAGCTTGGCATGGAAGAGGACGTGCCGATTGAGTCCAATCTCATCGCCAAGCGCATCGCGGCCGCGCAGAAAGCCGTTGAAGCTCAGAACTTCGCAGCCCGCAAACACCTGCTGGAATACGACGACGTCATGAACAAGCAGCGCAAGGCCGTCTACGGTCTGCGCCGGGGCTTGCTCGAGGGAATGGACCAGAAGGAGCGCATCCTCGAAATCGTCCGCGGAATTGTGTCGTCTTTCGTCGATTCCCGTTGCCCCGAAGGCGCTCATCCCAATTCGTGGGACCTGCTCGGCTTGGAGACGGACGTCCTCTCGCAGTTTGGTGTCCGCATCGTTCCCCAGGAAGTCTCACAGCTCAACAAGGTCGAGATGGAGGACTACATCTTCGACAAGTTGAAGACGCGTTATGAGGAGAAGGAGCGTCTGGTCAGCGCTGAAGTACTTCGCGAAACGGAGCGCTTCATCATGCTCCACGTCATCGACACGCAGTGGAAGGACCACCTCCTGTCGATGGATCACCTCAAGGAAGGCATCGGACTTCGCGGCTATGGCCAGAAGGATCCGCTGGTCGAGTACAAGAAAGAGTCCTACCAGATCTTCCAGGACATGATGGACCGCATCGAAGACGAGACCATCCGCTATCTCTTCTTCCTGCAGACCAGTTCCGATGAAGGCCCCGCCTTCGCATCGCGCCCGGTCCTTCCGTTCAGGCCCGACGATGGCGATGAGGAGGAGGCCGAGGCGGAACCGGAGACAGTGGAAGTTTCCAACGCACAGCGGGCCGCCGCCCAGTCCAGCCTGGTTGACTTCACTCGCAACATCCAGCGCAAGAAAGAGCGCGAGATGCAGGCCATGCAGTTCATTGGCGGCGATAGTTCCAACAGTTCGAAGCCGGCGCAGGCGCACTCCGATAAGGTCGGACGTAACGACCCGTGCCCCTGCGGCAGCGGGAAGAAGTATAAGAAATGCCACGGCGCTTAGTTCTGCTGTTTGCGGCAATCCCCGTTCTGGCCGCGGCCGGCATCCTGCCCGAAGGGCTTGGCACCGTCCAGCGCGGCGCCGTCACCAAGCCGCCCATTACCGACCAGCCGGTCTGGGACGAATACGGTTTGGAAGAGGTCGAGACCGCCACCTATCAAGGCAAGGGCAAGCCGTTCCAGGCCACCGCATGGCGCCTCAAGGATCCCACCGGATCTCAGGCCGCGTTCCGATGGCTGCGGCCCGCCGATGCGCGCCCCGGCGCGTCGGATGCCCTCGGCTATTCGAAGTTCGCCGTCACGCTCGCCAACGGCTGGCTCATGACATTCGGCAATTATGTGCTGCGTTTCGAAGGCCGCGCGCCCGATTTGGAAGAACTCAAGCTGTTCCTGTTCCAGTTGCCGAAAGTGGATCAATCCTCGTTGCCGCCGCTGCTTGAGTACGTGCCTGCCGGCAGTCAGATCCCTGGCAGTGACCGTTACGTGTTAGGTCCCGCCTCGCTGGAAAAGTTCTATCCGAAAGTGGCGCCTTCCACCGTTGGCTTCCACTTCGGCACCGAAGCTGTGATCGCCCGCTACAAGGGCCGGGCGGGTGATGTGGAAATGGCGCTGTTTTACTATCCCGCCAATCAGATGGCGCGCGAGCGTCAGCCCGACTTCGAAAAGATCGGCGGCGCGATGGTGAAGCGCAGTGGTCCGCTGCTTGCCACTGTGATCGGCGCGGCCAATGCGGACGATGCCGAGCGCGTGTTGTCGCTCGTCAACTACAAAGCGAACGTCACGATTAATGAGACCAATCCGAATGGCATCTTCAGCCAGACTGGTGATCTTATTCTCAACAGCATGATCCTCGTCGGGTTGCTGTTGCTGATGTGTCTTCTTGCGGGCATCATGATCCATGGCGGCCGTTACATGCGGCGCCGGTTCGGCGGAGCCAAAGACGACGAGGATCCGATGACGCTGCTCCATTTGGAAGACCGCTACTGACCGTGTCTGTTCTGACTGAAGAGTATTGGGTTTGAGCCTGGCGCCTCTCCACTGGAGCCCTCCACCGGCGCCTCTCCACCGGCGAATGCCAAAAGACTAACTCAACTTTTTCGCCGTCCAGGTGCCGGAGGCCATCGTGCCGTAACTCGCCTTCCCTTTCATCGTCCCATCGGCCTCGATCGTGCCCTCGTAGGTCACGTCAATGCCTTCGCCTCCTTGCGACAGGCGGAATGTAAACTTCACGGCGTTACCCTTCACCGAACCCGTGATCTTTTCCTCGCCAAACTGTCCCTGGTACTTCCCCGAAAGCTTCTCTCCGGCCTGTTCGAAGACAAACGACGGTGTGCCGCTGCCGGCGTCCAACTGGACATCGAACGTCCACTTCCCGCTGATATTGGCAGCCATCGCAGCCATTTGCATTCCCAGCAGAATTACGATGCATGCAACGAAGCGTGTCATGCGTGAAAGAATAGCAGGCCCCGTTTCTACGCCGCGAAACGCTCCGTGTGAAATGGCTCCAGCGTGTCGATCCGGTCCGACGCCGTACCCAGCTTCCATCCGAAGAAGCGCAGCGTCACTTCAGACTCCGTGAAATCGGCGATCGTGAAGCCATTGTGTTCCACCACCGGAATTCGCGTCTCCAGGTCGAGACCGATCGCGGTCTGCGCGAGCGTGTTCCGCGCCGCCGAAGGCCAGCCGCTCGGCCCTGTGCTGATGGGGCCGGCGATCGACACGTTCACCGGATGCTCCCGCAAATCCACGTCGCCCGACTTGCGGATCCTTCCCAGCGCATGACTGTGCAAATCGCCACTGATCACGAGCGGCACCCGTTGCCGGTTCGACGCCAGCATGCGCAGAATCCGGTCATGCTGCGCGCGCCACCCCGCCTGCCAGTACGGTTTCACGCGCTTCACCGTCAGCTTGCCCTGATCGTCGAGCACATCGGCATACCACTCGCCCCATTTGCCCGCGCTCCATCCAAAGGGCACACCCGGCACATGCACCAGATGCCTTGTATCGTTCGCCGCGGTGCGGCCGGCAAGCCACTGCTCGGCCGTATCCGGCACGAAGCCCGCGGATGGGCCGCTGAGCGTGAGGTGACGCCGGCAATCGTAGATCAACATCTCCGCCAAAAGTCCATACCGGAACGTCCCGAAACATTCTGAGTAAGAAATGTTTGGTTCAAATTCGAACGATCCGGCAAGCCCATCCGGCCGTCCCGCCTCTGGCAAAAACTCCGGATAGAACAATCGCCGCGTTGCTCTCGCGGCGCGCAACATGAAGGCGTCGGGCGGCAGCGTCACCAGCGCGTCGCTGGCCTCATCGTTATCGAAGTAGTCGTGATCATCCTGCACGAAGTACATCGGCGTTGACCGGAACAGCGTGCCGTAGAGATCGGCAATCTGCGGAGCCGTGGCACGCTTCAACACGTCTTCATTCGGAGTACCCAGAATCGGCTGATCCCGCCGGAAATCGCTGGCCAGCTTCACCTGCTGCGCATCGCGCGCACCCCGTCTCCCGATGGCGCTGCGTTGATCCCAGTAGACATGGTCGCCGATGGCGATGGCCGCCTGCGGTTCGAACGAGAGCATGCGGCGAAACAAACGCTGGCGGATGGCGAGCGGCAGAAACGCGCCGCGCCCATTCTCATCGGTGAGTCCTTCATGACCACCCGCGCACGTATAGATCGCCACTCGAAGTTGCTTGGGCCGTTCTTCGGCGGAAGGCATCATGCGAACCGGCCAGGGGTCGCACAAAGGCGCACCGCGAGAGCTGGTCAGGTGAAGGGTGTATGTCCTCGACGGATCGAGCCCATCAATGTCGAAGGACCAGTAGAAACCCTTCGAGTCGCTGCGCCGGGCTTGGACGGGGCGGTTCCGGCCGAGCGCGAGGCGTGGCGCCTGTTCCGCTGGCTCGCGGAGCGACACCTTCAGCAGCAGCCTTCGCGCGCTGCAAGCCGGCAGCAGATGGACCACATTGCCAGCCTTCCAATCTGGCGTCTGCGCGCTGAGCGCGGAGGCGGTGGACATCCACAGGAACTCTCGGCGGTGCATGGTTCTCTCGCCCATTTCTATCACAACCTGCCCGCAACGTAGCGCTGGACTCCCGGCTCATCCAAGGACTGCAACCACCTGCTCCGCCATCCACAGAACCTCGTCTTCGGAGATCACAAGTGGCGGAGCCAGGCGGATCACCGAGTCGTGCGTCTCCTTGCAGAGCAAGCCTCGCCGCATCAGCGCCTCGCAGTAGGGACGGGCCGGCTCACTCAGTTCGATCCCAATCAACAGGCCCCTGCCTCGGACCTCGCGCACCAGCGGGCCTGTCAGCCTCGACAGTTCCCGCATCGCCACCTGTCCCATGCGAGCCGCACGTTCCACCAGCCCCTCGTCACGAAGCACGCTCAGCGCGGCACGAGCCACGGCACAACCCAGCGGATTCCCTCCGTAGGTACTGCCATGGCTTCCGGGTGTGAACAGTTCCATCACGTCGTTGCGGCCGACGACCGCCGATACCGGATAGAACCCGCCGGACAGCGCCTTGCCAAGGACATAGATATCGGGCCGGACGCCTTCGTTATCACAAGCGAACCACGAGCCCGTGCGGCCCAGCCCAGTCTGGATCTCGTCGGCGATGAAGAGCACATTGCGGTCGAGGCAGAGCTGCGCGGCCTCTCGCAAGTAGCCTGGAGGCGGAATGAGGATGCCCGCCTCACATTGGATGGGTTCGACGAGAAACGCGCATGTTCGCTCGCCGATCGCGCTGCGGAGCGCGGCAAGGTCGCCGAAGGGCACGGACACGAATCCGGGCGTGAACGGTCCAAACCCATCGCGATAGCTCGCCTCGGAGGAGAAGCCGACGAGGGTCGTGGTGCGGCCGTGGAAGTTGCCCCGGCATACTACGATTTCGGCCTCGCCATCGGGAATTCCTTTTGCGCGGTAACCCCAGCGGCGTGCCGCTTTGATTGCGGTCTCCACCGCTTCGGCGCCGGAGTTCATCGGCAGCATCCGGTCAAGGCCGGTCAGCCGGCACAACTCTTCGGCGAAGAGCGGGAGTTGGTCGTTATGAAACGCCCGCGAAGTCAAGGTGACGCGGTGTGCCTGCTCAATGAGAGCCTGCAGAATGACCGGGTGTGCATGGCCCTGGTTGAGCGCCGAGTATGCGCTCAGGCAATCGAGATAGCGCTTGCCGTCGGTATCGTAGGCCCAGACGCCAGAGGCGCGCTCGATCACGATCGGCAGCGGATGGTAGTTGTTTGCCCCAAATCGATCTTCGATCGCGAAGAGGCTCGAAGAAAGCATACGAATATCATAAGCGGGCCGGGCTCCCGAACCGCGAGCGCGCGCATGAAGCGGATCGCTGAGTTTCGTCGCGCCGGTTCCGGATGTTTGCGACTGGGTACGTCCGCCCGAGCCCGGCGTGACTTGCGGACATTTTCAGCATTCTTGGGCGACAAACTTGTCAGGAGATCGAGAAGCCCAGATATCCCAGGTAGCCGGTGACTGCCGAAGATCGGTTACACTGAAAGTCTCATGGAGAGGCGACTACAAGCGGTGTATAAAGGTGGCGTTCTCCAGCCTCTGGAGTCCCTGGCGCTAGAAGACGAGCAGCAGGTGACATTAACCATCACCGACCCAGCCACCGTTGGCCAAGACATCTCCGGATACTTCTCCCCTGAGGAGTGGGCCGAGGCAACCCACGACGATATCAGCCTGGATGAAGTGCGGCGAGCTCTCTCGACGATCTCCGGTTCCCTTTCCGAGGCCGTGATCGCCCTACGGCAAGAGCGTTGATTGCCAAACTACTTCCTCGACACCAGCGCGCTGGCGAAACGCTACCACAAGGAGAGCGGCTCGGAATACATGGACCGCATACTTGAGCAGCCAGGGTCTCGGTACCTGATCTCCCACCTCTCGATTGTGGAGATGGAGTCCGTAATGGCGATCAAGACCAGAACTGGGGAGATCGACGACCGGGCGCTGGACATAGCCCGACGGCGATTCCGCGCCGATATTGCACGCCAGCGTGTCTTTGTCTCCCCGCCTGTTCACGAGCACCACTTTCACAGCGCAAGGAGATTCTTGATTCAGTACGGCGCCGCGGAAGGCCTTCGCACCCTTGATGCAGTGCAGCTCGCCATTGCGCTCGACCTGCGCCACCTCGGGCAGGTTGACGTGCTCGTTGCCGCCGACCAAAGGCTCTGCCGAGTGGCTTCAATGGCCGGCTGTTCGGCTGTGAATCCTGAAAAGCCAGGCCCGGTGCTACTAGCCTGATTACATTCTTCGAGCGACGAATGCGGGTACTCCGAGGGCTTTCCGGCGCAACATCAACCGCGCCATCAATTCGCTGGCTTACACTCAAACTAACATGCTCAACCGGGGTTATGCCTACACCACAATCATCAGCGGCAAACACCGTGGACAGCGTCTGCTCTCTCATCTGGCGAGTCTTTATCCCCATTCCACTCCGGAGGGCTGGCAAGAAAAACTGAACAATGGCGAAGTGACACTCAACGGCGTCACTGCCACAGGAAGCGAATCGGTCATCGTAGGCCAGACCCTGGTCTGGAACCGTCCCCCGTGGATCGAGCCGGACGCTCCAAGGCATTTCGAAGTCTTGTTTGAAGACCCCCATCTGCTGGCTGTCGGCAAACCCGGGGGCCTGCCCACTCTGCCCGGCGGTGGTTTCATGGAGAACACCCTGTTGCGTCTAGTGCAGCAGCGAACTCCGAGCGCGAATCCCGTCCACCGGCTGGGCCGGGGCACTACCGGCATCGTTCTCTTCGCCAAGACTCCGCAAGCGGCTTCGAATCTCTTCGCAAGCTGGAACACGCCCCGGGTTCAGAAGACCTATCGGGCGCTGGCACAAAACGTTGCTCAGGAGGACGCGTACGAAATCCTCACACCGATCGGCCTGGTGCCGCACCCGCGCATCGGATCCGTGTGGGCAGCCGACCCGGGAGGGAAACCGTCGAGGTCGTTTGCGAGGGTGGTTTCACGCGGTGCCGGGAACACGACGTTTGAAGTGAGTCTGCATTCTGGCCGACCGCATCAGATTCGAATTCACTTGGCGTCCATTGGTCATCCCCTGGTCGGCGATCCTCTCTATGGCGTTACGGGCCGGCCTCTGGAAACGCTCCCCGGACTCCCCGGCGACGGAGGATATCTCCTGCATGCCCACTCCCTGAGATTCCATCACCCCATTACTGGGGAACAAATCCGTATTGAGGCCACGTTGCCGCCAGGATTATGAATCGCGGATTCAGGGTGAAAGCTAGCCGAAGAGCGGCCCTTGGTAAGATTGAGAGCGTCCATGCGGCTGCTTCACTACATCGAGATCGAGAACTTCAAGACGTTCGGGAACAGGCAACGCATCGAGCTTGATCATCCGGCCGTGATCATCGGGCCGAATAACTGTGGAAAGACCAGCGTGGTCCAGGCGATCGCGCTGTGGTCACAAGCCGTGAAGACCTGGCATGAGGCGCGCAAGGCCTCCAGTGCGCGGGAGCGTTCAGGTACGCCGCTGAACCGGCTGACGATCCTCAACGTGCCAGTGGAGCGGACACGGTTCTTCTGGCACGAAACGAAAGTGCGCACCGGGAACATCGACATTCCGCTGGTGATCACGGCGGGTGTTTTCTTCAACGGAGTAGTTCACCCGGTGCCGATGAGATTTCGGAATCAGGGCGAGGATCTGGTCTATTGCTCACCCGATGACAGTGTTCGTGACCAGACCGACCTGATCGCGCACGCCGCTTCGCTGGATGTGGAACTGCTTTACCCGATGTCGGGGCTTGAGACCGAAGAAGCTGTGTTGCAGCCCGGGAGAATCAATGTACTGCTGGGGCAAGGGCAGACGGCGCAAGTGCTTCGCAATCTCTGTTTGATGGTGCATCGTGCATCGCCGAAGGACTGGGGCACGATTGTTGGCTGGATGCAACGCCTCTTCCAAGTGCGGCTTGACGAGCCCAGGGAGAACTCCCGCGGCGCCATTGATCTCCACTACCGGCAGGATGGCGTGAAGGAGCCGCTTTCGCTCTCGTCGGCCGGGCGCGGGTTTCAGCAGATGCTGCTGATGTTTGCGTATCTGTTCTCGCACAAGAAGAGTGTGTTGCTCATTGATGAGCCGGACGCGCATCTGGAGATTCTGCGACAGAGGCAAGTGTTCGTACTTCTGCGCGACATCGCCACGCAGAACGAATCGCAAGTGGTGATCGTGACGCATTCGGAAGTGATTCTCGATGCGGCCATGGAGACCAACCTCACGCTGTTGCTGGAGGGCCGGGCGAAGAACGTGGCGAAGGCGTCGATCCGCGAGAGCTTGAAATTGTATGGGGCGGCGCACTATGTGCAGGCGCGGCAACGAGGATACGTTCTGTACTTCGAAGGCGGAACCGATGCCGATATTCTGCGCGCCTTTGCCGAACGGCTGAATCACGCCGCTATTGGCGTGTGGGATGAGAACCCGAACGTTTACTTCGTCCGCAACGTGCATCCCGCTTCAACCGTTGAGACCGAGGTCGAGCGGGCCGAGGAGGGATTTGGCGCGAGTCCGCGGGATCACTTCAACGCTTTGCGAAAGCTGCTGCCCGGCCTTCGCGGCCTGGCGATTCTGGACAGTGATGGACGGGCACGAACCGGCCGGAACGACGCTGGCTTGCAGACGGTCTACTGGCAGCGATACGAGATTGAGAACTACTTCATCATGCCTGAAGTGCTGCTGGCGTATGTGGCGTATGCGAATCTGCATCTTGGTCTGTTCGCGATTGCTCCGCAGGTGGCCGGCAGTGTGCTTGACGAGTTGGTGGAAGAGGTCGTCTTCGGTGGCAACCGGGATGATCTTTGGGTTTGGAAGAATTCCGCGCCTGAGGCGGCGCGGCTCATCTGGGACAAGACCACTCAGAGCGTGAAATTGAGTGCGTTCGCGGAGGAGTTCTTCCGGCGGCTTGCTGTCCGCGCGGGAGTGGAGGCACTCTTACGAAAGAGCGAACTGCATCGCTTGATCGCGTTCGTTGAACCGGCGCGTGTGGCTCGCGAGGTTTCGGACAAACTTGATTTGCTCGCGGAGATTTTCGCGCACGCCGGCCCGATTCTTGATACACCGGACGATGCGTAAGGTGCTTCGCCGTTACGCGGCTGTGACGAGAATCGGCGCCGATCTCGTAATCACGATCGTGTGTTCGTAGTGCGCCGCGAGGCTGCCATCGGAAGTCTTGATGGTCCAGCCATCGCGCGCGAGATAGGCACGTCCGGTGGTGGCGGCGAGGATGGGCTCGATCGTGATGACCAGCCCTTCGGTGAGCCTGGTACGGGCTTCGCGATCGTAGTAGTTCGGCACGGTTGGCTCTTCGTGAATCGTGCGGCCGACGCCGTGGCCTCGCAGGTCGCGCAAGACGCGGAAGCCCCGCCGGCGCGTTTCCTGCTCCACCGCGCCGCCGATGTCGCAGACGCGATGGCCCACGCGCGCTACCTGCGCGGCTTTGCGAAACGCGCTCTCCGCACAGTCCGCAAGCGTGCGCGCTGTCTTGCTGATGCTTCCCGCGCCGACGGTGATGGCGGCATCGGCGAAGTAGCCATCTTTCTCGGCGACGAGGTCGAGCTTGACCAGATCGCCGTCGCGAATCACACGGCTGCCAGGAATTCCGTGGATCGCCTCCTCATTGACGCTGATGCACAGCGCGCCGGGAAATCCATAGACCTTCGGCGGCGCAGATTCGGCGCCTTGTTCGGCGAGCAGATGCGCGCCGATCGAGTCAAGTTCGGCCGTGGTGATGCCGGGGCGCACGAACTTCGCGGTTTCATCGAGCGTGCGGCGCACGATCCTGCCGATCGCGCGGAGCTTGTCGAGTTGGCTGGCCGAATCGATGGACATCCCGTCATTGTGACACCTCTTGCGGCACGGCGTTCACAGCCGAACGGAAAATTCTTAACACACGGTGGATGAGGAAGATCGGGCATTTTCGCAAGGTTCGTTACAGCGAACCAGAGGCGGCCGGCTGTCACTCTGTGAGTGGGCTCTGCGCCCTTGTCAATTACAAACTCCGGAGATGCTTCATGAAGAGAACGGAACCCGAGATTCGTCCCATGCCTGCAATGCCTGTGCCGCGCGCGCAGGTGCGCCGCAAACCGCCAAGGCCAGCGGCGTTCGCCCGTGGACGAGTAGATCCCAAAAGCGGACAGGCTCAGTTCACCAAAGAGTGGAAAAAGCCCGTGAGGCCAGTGCTCGAGATGTTGGCCTCTCGCGTGCGGCAGATCCCATATCCGTAGGGAGGACGAGGGGCCATCAATGATTCAGGAACTCAGGATGAGCATCCGCAGTCTTGCGAAATCGCCGGGCTATGCGCTGGCGGCCATCAGCTCGCTTGCGCTTGGCATCGCGGGCAATGCGGCGATGTTCAGCCTTGTCTATTCGGTGATGCTGAAGCCGCTGTCGTATCACGAGCCTGAACGTCTGATGGTGATCAGTGAGTTCCTTCCGAAGTTCAGCAATCTCTATCCCACGGTTCCAGTGAGTGCTGGGCACTATGCGCGCATTCGCGATGAAGCGAAATCGTTCGAGGCCGTAGCGGCGCTGGATGAAGGCAACGGATCGATGGCGCTCACGGGTTCGGGCGAGCCTGAGCGGCTTGGCATGGTGCGCATGACACACCAACTTTTCGACGTGCTGGGCGTCCGGCCGGCATTGGGCCGGACGTTCACCCTTGAGGAGTCCCGCGAGGGCGCACCGAACGTCGTGATTCTGAGCGACTCCGTTTGGCGCAGACGGTTCTCCGCGGATCCGGCGATTCTCGGAAAGCGCATTCTGCTCGATGGCGTGCCGTATGAAGTGATCGGTGTCACGAAACAGCGCATGCTATTCCCATCCGGCAATCAACTGCACCCGCTTGTGAACCTGCCCGAGCGGCCTGACATCTTTCTGCCGTTGCGGCTTCGCCAGGCGGACCTGGAGAATCCGGAAGACAACTTCAACTACGCCGTGATCGCGAGGCTGCGCCCAGGATCCACGGAGGCGGCGGCGAGAGCGGAATTCGCGGTGCTGTTTGCCTCGATCACAAAGCGCAGCGGCAAACTCGAGATGTATGGGCACATGCGATCGCTGCACAGCACCCTGTTGGGAGAGGCGGGTCCGGCGCTGTGGATTCTGATGGCCGCGGTGGGCGTGGTGCTGTTGATCGTCTGCGTGAATGTTGCGAACCTTTCGCTGGTGCGTGCCACGGTGCGCAGCCGCGAGATGGCGATTCGGTCGGCACTTGGCGCGAGGCCGCTGCAACTGGTGAAACAGTCCCTGGCGGAGAGTCTGCTGCTTTCGCTTGCGGGCGGTCTTGCCGGCGTGGTCGTGGCGCTGTGGATTGTGGAACTGCTGGTGGCGCGGGCTCCCGTGTATCTGCCGCGTCTGGAAGAAACGGCGGTGGATCGCACGGTGTTGCTGTTTTGTCTCGGCCTGTGTGTGGCCACAACGCTGCTGTTCGGTTTGCTGCCGGCGTTGCGGATCGCGTCGGCCAGAGCAGCGGATGTCCTTGCGCCGGGCAGTCGCGGCAATACCGATGGCCCAAGGGGTGCGAGATTGCGGGCGACTCTCGTCTCATTCGAAGTCGGACTCAGCGCTGTGCTTCTGATCTGTGCGGGACTGCTGCTGACGAGTTTCGTGAAGCTCATGCGAGTGGATCGCGGCTTCCAGTCGGAGAATGTTCTCGGTGTGGATCTGGATCTTCCTCACCAGCGCTATGATGCCAATCCGAAGCGCCGGCAGTTCTTCCAGACCTTGCGCGAATCGGCCGCGGCCCTTCCGGGTGTCCAGCAGGCCGGCTACATCAGCATGCTGCCGCTGCGCGATCAGCGCGAAATCAGCGTGGTCTTCGTTGAGGGCATGGCGAAGAGCGCCACGCTCGCGGAACTACCCGTCGCCACTTACCGTAGTGTCAGCAATGAGTACTTTCCAGCCCTCTCGATTGGTCTTCGCAGCGGACGGTTGTTCCGGGACGATGAGAAGGAGATGGTTGCGCTCATCAGCGAGAAGTTCGCGCGCCAGGTCTTCGCCGGCCAGGACCCGATTGGAAAGCGGTTCCGCCGGGGTACAGAAGACGACAATCCGTGGCTCCGTGTGATTGGCACGGTCGGCGACGTGCGCAGTGAAGGACTGCAGAAAGAGCCGCCGATGATGGTGTATCAACCTTACTGGCAGAACAACGCGTCGGCATTGACGCTAGTGGTGCGGAGCGAGCAGCGGCCCGAGTCGATTGCTTCCGCGTTGCGCCAGGCCGTGTGGCAACTCGATCCGCAGATTCCGGTGCCCCCGATTGTGAGCATGGAACGCGTGGTTGGGCAGACCGTGTCCAACAGGCGATTCCAGGCGATGCTGGTGGCAATGTTCGCGCTGGTTGCGCTGGTGCTTGCCTGCATCGGAATCTACGGTGTGGTGTCGTACGCGGTTGCGCAGAGGCGTGCCGAGATGGGCGTGCGCATGGCGATGGGCGCCAGTGAGTCCGACATTCGAAGGCTGGTGCTCACGCAGGGATTGATGCCGGTGTGGACGGGTCTGCTGGCGGGTGTGACGGGTGCTCTTGCCTTGTCGCGTCTGCTGGCTGGTGCGCTGTTTGGTGTGAGTGCCGTCGAACCGGCCGTGTACGCCAGCGTGGTGCTGACCCTGCTGATCATCGCGGCACTGGCCTGCTATCTGCCCGCGCGAAGGGCCTCGCGAGTTTCCCCGATGACTGCGCTGCGATACGAATAGTCGCTACGCCTCTTCGTCTTCGATGCGCGGATCGTGAATCGCGTAGCCGGAAGCGAAGTGATACACCACCTGGCCTTGTTCGGGCTCGATGTTGAGATAGCGGTGCACGTTGTCGTCATAGAATGCGCCGATGCCTGTGGATTGAAAGCCCATCGCTTCGGCGGCGAGATAGAGCCGCTGCCCGATCATTCCGGCTTCGAAGAACACGTAGCGATACGCGCGTTCGCCATGATCGCGTGCGGCGCGTTCGAGATCGGCAATCATCGAATAGGTGACGCAGGAATTGCCGGCGAGATCCTGGCCAAGGCTCAGGCCGGCGGCCATCAGACGCTGATCCCCGGTTGCGATGCATTCGAGAGTCGACGTCGGCGCGTCGTACCGGTAGACGCCGCGATCCAACTCATCCACGCGATGCACGTAGAGATAGAGTTCGACGTAGCGGGCGGGCAACGTGCCATAGAGGTCGCCTTCGAAGTCAGCCTGAAAGGGGCGCGCGGTGGCGTCGAGTTGCGTGGACAACTGTTCGAAGCGGAGGTTCGTCCAGCCGCCTTGAAAATCGAGGGCGGAGCGCCGGCGGCGTGCCGCTGTGGCGAAGCTCGTCTCGCTCTCTGCGAGCGGACGGAGTTCAATGGAGCCTGGGTTCGGATGCCGAGGGGCGGGTTGCGCCATTGCCGTAGTGCCGTCGCAAGAGGTGGCTTGATGGATCGCATCAATGGATGGATAGGGAACGATTTCGCTGGAGAGCGGATTGGGGGTGCCGCCAAACCATGCCTGGGCCTTAGGGGAGTCCGCGCGAGGGATGGACGGGCCTTCGATGGCGACGATCAGCATGGGCCATTCATCGGTGAGGCGCATCTCGTCGCGTAGTTTCTCCTCGGCGAAGTGTCCATGCGCGAATGCTTCGCAACCCAGTGCGCGCGCCGCCAACGCAAGCGCTCCCCACGCATGCCCGATGTCGTGGCAGCAGTAGCGGTACGCACGTTCGCGATACTTCCAGGCCTCGCGCCATGCGATGGAAGTCAGCACGAAGACCAGAGGGTAGCCGCGAAGCGCTGGACTGAGCAGGAAGGAAGCATCGCCGCGCATGCGTTGCTCCGCGGTGTGCTCGGAGGGGCGGTAGTGATAGAGCCCGTCTTCCCATCCGGCGATGCCGCGTGCCACGAAGTGAAACTCGGTGGGATGCAGATTGCCTGAGGATGGATTGACCCGTAGCGCATAGCGATGGCCCGTGGATGGCACGCGTTTCGTGGCGCTGATTGCGGCGCTATGAAACAGGAGTGAGGAGAGCCAGTCGGCGCCGCTGGTGGTTTCGAATTCACCGCGAACTCCGCGCAGCACGTCGAGGGCAGGCGCGACGGGCACAGGCGAGCCGGCAGGCAGATCGGCAATCGGGACACCTTCGTAGTGGCGGAATGGGTCGGGCATGTTGGCCCAATCGAGCGTATGCGGACGGGCGTAGAGGCGTTCCAGCGTGTGCTTGGTCGCCTCATGGTATTCAAGCCAATGCATCACTCTCAATCAGAGCATGAGCGGGGTGCATGGCGGCGCGCAGCGGGGCGAGTCATAATCGATGCATGCTGAAGATGACACGTCGTACCCTCCTTTATTCGGCCGGTGCCGCGCTCGGCCTCCAGGCGAAGTCGTTCCCGTTCCGCCTGGGTGTCACCGACTGGAATCTCAGACTCACAGGCAAGGTGGAAGCCGTCGCCCTTGCCAGCCGCATTGGCTTTGAAGGTGTGGAGGTCAGCCTCGGCCGCAAGCCAATCGACAACAAACTCCCTCTCGACAACGCGGAAGTGCAGGAACAGTACCTGGCAGCCGCCAAGAAGCATGGCATGAAGCTCGCGGGCACATGCCTCGACATTCTACATGTCAACTACCTGAAGAACGACAAGCTCGGGCAGAAGTGGCTGGCGGACGCGATCCCGATCACGAAGAAGCTGAATGCCAAGGTGATGCTGATGCCGTTCTTCGGCAAGGGCGCATTGCAGACGCAGCAGGAGATGGAGTATGTCGGCGATGTGCTTCGCGAACTTGGGCCTGAAGCTGAGAAGGCCGGGATTATTCTCGGTTTGGAAGACACGATTTCGGCCGAAGACAATGTGCGCATCATGGAGCGCTCGCGATCGAAGGCGGTGCTGACCTATTACGACGTGGGCAATTCGACGGGACAGGGCTTCGACATTCTGAAGGAGATTCGCTGGCTGGGCAAGAAGCGCATTTGCCAGATCCATCTGAAGGACAACCCGAGCTACCTCGGGGAAGGGAAGATCGACTTTCCGGGCGTTCTGAAGGCGATGCGCGAGATCGGCTTCAATGCGTTCGCGAATCTGGAGACCTCGTCGCCGTCGAGTTCGGTGGAAGCGGACATGAAGCGCAACCTGACGTATCTGCACCGGTTGTTGGAAGGACGCGGATGATGCGGTTGGCATGGTTGTGCCTGTGGGCAGCGGGC
>JAEUQE010000879.1 GCA_016789785.1 Bryobacterales bacterium | reverse complement strand
CGGCGTCGCCTGGGGGCAGACGCGCATCGATCCCAATGCCGTGAACGTCAGCGGCAGCGTGATCGGCGACGACGTGCTCTACAGCATCGGCGGCGGCCGGGCCGTATCCATGGGTGGCGCCGGGAACATGCAGAGCATCGGTGTGGGCATCGGCTGGAACAGCAACCTGATCTGCGGTGACATGAGCATCACGACGACGTTGCAGAACCAGTTGAACGGCATCACCAACGGCTTCCAGCAGATCATGAGCAATGTGATCCAGAGCGCGACCAGCGCCGTCGCCTCGCTGCCGGCGCTGATCATCCAGCGCGCCGATCCGGGCCTCTACAACCTGCTCACCAACGGCATCCTGCAGGCGCGCCTGGATTTCGACCGCTCGAAGATGACCTGCCGCGCCATCGCCAATCGCATGGCGGACATGGCCGGCGGCCAGGCCGGCTGGGACCAGCTCGCCGAAGGGATGGCGCTGCGGGATGCGGTCAGCAGCACCGATGCGGTGTCGGCCATCGAGCAGGCCGAGTCCAACCGGGGCAACAACGGCGTGCCCTGGGTTGGCGGCAGCAATGCCGGCGGCAACGGCCAAAGCTCGATCAAGGTGGTCAGCGACGTGACGCAGGCGGGCTACAACCTGCTCAACGGCCGCAGCGTCACCGATACCTCGTCGATCGCGCGCAACGCCTGCGGCAACCGCCTAACCTGCCAAACCTGGTC
>JAEUQE010000878.1:462-711 GCA_016789785.1 Bryobacterales bacterium | reverse complement strand
CCCCGGCGCCGCCCGCGCCCTCCATGGCGAAGTCCGCGTCAACCGGCAAATCGTCGGCTTCAAAAAGGTGAAGTTCTACACCATGGAAAATGTGGGCGCCGGCAACCTTTCCACGCCCGAACAGGAGATGCACACCACGTCCTTCTGGCTCCACTTTTCCGAAGGGTTTCTGGCTCGCTTCCCTGATCTTACGCCCACCGAAAAGCAGAACGGCCTCGTCGGCCTCGGCCACGCCCTCCGCGCCGTCGC
>JAEUQE010000878.1:0-452 GCA_016789785.1 Bryobacterales bacterium | reverse complement strand
TGCTCCTGATGTGCGACCCGCGCGACTTGGGCGTCACCCTCACGGAGGATTCAACAGAGCCCTCCCGCGACTACCGGCCCAATCTTTATCTCTACGACAACTATCCCGGCGGTATCGGCGGCAGCCAGCCGCTGTTCAAAATGCAGGATCGCCTTTTGCGTTCCGCCGCCGATCTCATCGCCGGTTGCCCTTGCGAACACGGGTGCCCCGGTTGCGTCGGCCCTATCGGTGAAGTCGGCGAACGGGGCAAGGAAGTGGCCAGCCGCGTTCTCGCCGAAATCCTCACCGCCTCCCTCAAGGCTAACCCGATCCCTCATGACGAAATGACCTGCCTCGCCGAGGCGGTCTATTACGAAGCCCGCGGCGAGAGCCTCGAGGGCCAGCGCGCCGTGGCCGAGGTCGTCCTCCGCCGCACCCGCGACCACCGCTTCCCCAACACGGTCTGCGGCGTC
>JAEUQE010000877.1 GCA_016789785.1 Bryobacterales bacterium | reverse complement strand
TTCAATCGCTTGCGTGACTTTGTCGCTATCCGGCTTGTCGCCAGATTCAAAGCGCGCCAGCGGCGTGCCGTCTTTGCCGATCAAAAACTTGTTGAAGTTCCAGTTGATGCGCCCGGCAAATTGCGGGTTTGTCTCTTTTTCCGTCAGGAATTTATAGAGCGGATGGATGTCTGCGCCGGTGGCCGACAATTTGGCAAACATCGGAAACGTAACGTTGTATTTGGTTGAACAGAAGGTTTTGATCTCGGCTTCGGTGCCAGGTTCTTGTCCGCCGAAATTATTCGCGGGGAATCCTAACACCACCAGGCCTTTGTCTTTGTATTGCTCATACACCTTCTGCAAGGCTTCATATTGCGGCGTGTAACCGCATTTGCTGGCGACATTGACGATCAACAAAACCTTGCCTTTGTACCGGTCGAGTTTGAAGGTGTTGCCGTCAATATCTTTCACGGGAATGTCGTAGATGGATTTCATAACGTTCGTGGGTTGTGAGCTGTTGCTTTCTGCCGTACGCGGAAGCAGAAATACGCCTGCCGCCAGCAACGCCAGCGCGGCCAAACCAAAAATAGACGCAAACGGTTGTTTCATCTTCATCAGAAAAACTCCTCAGTTGAAAGATAAGCAAACAACCTTGGCAGGGTGTTTGCGAACTATTGTCAAAACTTACAAAACGTTCTGCGCGGTGAATTGCCAGGCGTTATTTTTTGAACG
>JAEUQE010000876.1 GCA_016789785.1 Bryobacterales bacterium | reverse complement strand
CGACGGCCTCCCCATCTTCGACGACGTCTCGGCGCATCGTCGGCGGCTGGGCTACCTCCCGCAAGACTTCGGCGTCTACCCCGGGCTGTCTGCGCGCGAACTGCTCGACCACCTGGCCCTGCTAAAGGGAGTGACCGACCGACACAGCCGGCGAGAACAGGTGGACGCGCTGCTCGTGCAGGTCAATCTCTGGGAGCATCGCACGCGGGCGGTCAGCGGATTCTCGGGCGGGATGCGACAACGCTTCGGCATTGCCAGGCGCTGTTGGGGAACCCGAAACTGGTCATCGTCGATGAGCCGACGGCGGGGCTCGATCCGGCCGAGCGCGGCCGCTTCTACAACTTGCTCAGCGAACTCGGTGACGAGATGGTCGTGATCCTCTCCACGCACATCGTGGAAGACGTCCGACAGATCTGCACGCGCATGGCCATCATGGCCGACGGTCGCGTGGTGTGCCAGGGAGTGCCAGACGACCTCGCGGCCGGACTCGAGGGACAGCTGTGGACCCGCACCGTCGATCGTCACTCGCTCGCCGAGCAGTCGCGCCGACATCGCGTGCTCTCGTCGCAACTGCACGCCGGTCGCTCGCGCATCCGGGTGCTGTCCGACGCCATGCCCGATGCGGACTTCGCGCCGACGTCGCCAACGCTGGAAGATGTGTATTTCCGCGCGCTCAATTCGGCCAGCGACGAGCGTCCCGCCGCAGGCGCG
>JAEUQE010000875.1 GCA_016789785.1 Bryobacterales bacterium | reverse complement strand
GTTCCCAGTTGAAGACGGAGTAGACCATTCGAAATCCGGGTGGCAATGTAGCTAGAAGCTCTTGCGTGTTGGGGAGGTCAAGTTCGCATGCAAGCTGGTACATGCCCTCTTCGGGCACCCCTTCGCTGTCCGACTTCCAGAAGGGCGTGACATCGGATTGAGCGTCCTTCGAGGCTCGGGACACCATTTCGACGACCAAGGGTGGCAGAGTTCGAGGCATTTCTGAGGCCTAACGTTTGAGCTAACGCGCCCGGAGCGGACGGATGGCTTGCCCGGCTGGCCGATGATGACTGACCACGGTCAGCCGGGCAAGCCAGCCGGCCGTGGAGGGTCGCGTGTTGAGCGAGGGGTTAGACGGCGCCTTGGGCCACGCCAGGCGAGCTGACCGTTGAAGCCCCGTGACACGGCCTCGCACCCGCCGCCGGATTAGCCGCGTAAGCGCTGAAGACCGCGGAAGGCAAAGATGCATGCGGCCGAGGTAGCGGACGAACGCGCTGCGGCACTGGCCAGAGCCTCCGTCCGAAGGACGATCGTCGGTGGAGCAAAGCGCGAACGCTCGACCTGCAGCGGCCTTGCCATCTGTCTTTGGGCCTGCGCTGGAACTCGCGCCAACCTTCCGAGCGTGCACGCGGTCGCCATCGGTCTTCGCGACGGTACGGAGCTCGACCTTCACTTTGAGCCGGAGCTTCAGGAACCTGTCCGGAGCGTGAC
>JAEUQE010000874.1 GCA_016789785.1 Bryobacterales bacterium | reverse complement strand
CATGCGTCAGGCCTATGCCCGCGCCTACCGCGCCTACTTCAAGGAACATTGTCCGGAGAACGGCCTGCCCGCCCGCTTCACCGTCCACGTCGTCGATGTGCCGGAGCAGGCCGCTTCCTACGAGTTTTACGGCACAGCGCTTTACCAGCGTGCCCTGCATCCCAAATCATCCTTTTATTCCAGAAAGCAGCGTACCATGTCCGAAACCCAATTTGATCTGTTGCTCAAAGGCGGCCACGTCATCGACCCGGCCAATAACATCGACGCGGTCATGGATGTGGCCGTATCCGGCAGCCGCATTGCCCGCGTCGCCTCCGACATCAATCCAGCGCTGGCCTCCCGCGTTGTGGATGTGGCCGGCTTGTACGTCACGCCCGGTCTCATCGACATCCACGTCCACGCCTACCACACCCGCGAGCCGGAAGGCTTGAGTGTGTTCATCGATCATCACAGCTTCCGTTCCGGCGTGACGGCGGTCGTGGATACTGGCACAGCGGGCGCGAAGCACTTCCTGCACTTCAAGCGCACCGTCATCGACCTGGCGAAAACCCGCATCTTCGCCTTCATCAACATCGTCAAATCCGGCATGATCGGCGACTTCGAGCAGGACGTAGCCGAGTTCGATCCTGAACTGGCCGCCTCCATCGTCCTCGCCTATCCGGAGATCTGCGTTGGCATCAAAACCGCCCACTACTGGACATACCAGCCCTGGG
>JAEUQE010000873.1 GCA_016789785.1 Bryobacterales bacterium | reverse complement strand
GCGGCGCTCGAAGTCGGTGGCGCAAATGAAGTTGTGCAAATCACGGCGGGGTCTGACCTGGTCAACACCTCCACGCCGGAAATCAGCAACACCGTTATTCGCCGTCAGATCGTTGACCTGCCGTTGAACGGACGCAACCCGATCGAGCTGATCCGCTTGCAAGCGGGCGTCGTTGGTTTGCCGACCCGTACCAACACCACTATCAACGGCGGCCGTCCGACCTGGACGCAGGTGACCAAAGACGGTATCAACATTCAGGACAACTTCATCCGTACGAACTCGCTGGATTTCGTACCGAACCGTCCGACGTCTGACACCATCGGTGAATTCACCATCACGACCAATACCCAGGGCGCTGACGCTGCGGGTGGCTCGTCCCAGGTCAAGTTGGTGACGCCTTCAGGCACAAACGAATTTCACGGTACCCTGTATGAGTTCAACCGTAACTCTGCGTTGGGCGCCAACACCTGGTTCAACAACGCGACGATTGACCGCTTGACGGGCAAGAGCGTCGCCCGCCCGTTCCTGAATCGTAACCAGTTCGGCGGCAACATCGCTGGCCCGGTGCTCGTACCGAAGAAAGTTTTCGGCCCGTTGGGCGGCTGGAACGACAACAAGGACAAACTGTTCTTCTCCTTCAGCTACGAAGGCTTCCGTCAGCGCACCCAGGCCACCCAGAACAACACCATTCCGGCCAACAACGATCTGCTGGA
>JAEUQE010000872.1 GCA_016789785.1 Bryobacterales bacterium | reverse complement strand
TCAATGACCGTTTGGTTTTCAACATCCGCTACGTTCGCAAGGACCTGCTGAAGGCGATCGAGGATATCGGTGTTCTCGACAAAGACGAAAACGAACAGTACGTCATCGGGAACCCCGGGTTCGGCCTTACGCGCACCGACCCTCAAAACGTCTACAATGGCAAAACGCCGAACGGGACCTTCCTCGTCCCTGAGGCAGTTCGCCAATATGATGGCTTGGAATTCCGCCTCGATGGCCGCTATTTCAACCGCATCAACGGAATGGCGAGCTACACCTGGAGCCGCCTGTACGGGAACTACTCTGGCTCCGCCAACTCCGATGAATCCGGCCGTTCCGACCCGGGTGTCAGCCGCGCCTTCGATCTGCCGTACTACTACTTCGACGCGACCGGCAGCCAGAAGAACGTGCTTGGTGTTCTGGGCACAGACCGTCCGCATACCATGAAACTGTTTGGATCCATTGATCAAAAGATGGGCAAACTGGGCGTGGGGACGTTCGGGATCACCCAGTTCGCCTGGAGCGGCACACCGGACTCCACTTCGGTCATTTATCTTTCCGCGCCGACATTCCCCTATGGCCGCGGCGATATGGGCCGGACACCCGCTTACCTGCAAACCGATCTGAGCTACAACCATAGCTTCAAGATCAACGAGAAATTCACCGCGCGGTTTGAAGCCAATATCGTAAACCTGTTCAACCAAGCCGCGGTAATC
>JAEUQE010000871.1:409-714 GCA_016789785.1 Bryobacterales bacterium | reverse complement strand
ACTACCACGCCGGAAGCGATTCCAAACGCCGTGCCCAGCACTACGTTCGCTGTCTTGCGTGCCGCTCCGGGAATGGTCAACATCTCGTCCATCGTGCGCGGACTCTCACCGCCGAAATGATTCTGCACCCGCTTGGCAGCGCCAATGATCGACTTCGCTTTGTTGTTGAAGAAACCCGTCGAGCGGATATCCTGCGCCAGTTCCTCCTGGTTCACCGCGGCGAAATCGGCGATGGTTGGGTACTTCGCGAACAACCCCGGTGTCACCTTGTTCACCCGTTCGTCGGTACATTGGGCGGAAAGGAT
>JAEUQE010000871.1:0-399 GCA_016789785.1 Bryobacterales bacterium | reverse complement strand
CATCGGGATAGAGGCGGTCCAATCCGCCGAGAATGGTTTCCAGGCGGGCCTTACGCTCTGCTGCTGTTTTCGGCTTCGGCAATGCCCTAAAATAACACATTGCGCGAGAAGCTCATCCTAATTGCAGCCGCCGCCGTGGCCTTTGCCGCCGCACTCGCCGCACCCTTCCAATTCGACGATTTTGCACTGCTCAATGATTCAGTTCTGCAATCACCCGATGGATGGTGGCGATCCTGGCTCCCGCTGCAAACACGGCCGCTCACCTGGTTCACTTACTGGCTCAGTTTTCGCCTCCACGGTGCTACCCCCTTCGGCTTTCATCTGGTGAACTGGCTGCTGCATCTGGCGTCGGTGGCCGTCGCCCACCGCGCGCTTTGCCGCATCGCGCCGAAGTCCGTG
>JAEUQE010000870.1 GCA_016789785.1 Bryobacterales bacterium | reverse complement strand
GAGCGTCCAGGCCTGATCGGCCTTGATGGTTTCGAGAATCGCGTCGATGTTTTGGGCCTGAAGGGACAGGGCCGAAAGGGCGAGCAGCAAGCGGAACATTCTTATCATTGTGCCAAGGATATGGCCACCGGGCGCGGCGATTTGATATATAAGCCGGTATGAACCGACGAACCTTGTTGTCCCTCCCCATGCTCGCCTCCCCGTTAGCGGCGCAGAACACGAAGCCGAAGCGGATTAATAAGGCGATTGAGTTGCTTGCCCAAGGGCAGCCGATTTATTACACAGGAGCGCGCGGCGGCGCGGGGTACGACGAAGGCAAGAAGATGGCGCAGACGTGGGCGGACTACATCAACTACGAGATGGAGCACGGACAACTGGACTTCAGCGCGCTGCGAAACTTCATGCGCGGTTTGATTGACGGCGGGCCGACCAAGAGCGGGCACCGGACGCCGGCGGTGATTGCGACGTATGTGGACTCCAAGCCGGTGGCGGGGCTGCCGGAGGGGATGCTAGGCAATGGGAGCCAGGGATCGCCCGCAGAGATTTGGGGGCTGACGGCGGCGGAGTATAAGAAGCGCGCCGACCCGTGGCCGCTGAATCCGGATGGCGAATTCTTGTTGGGCCTGAAGGTGGAAGACAAGTACGCGCTGGCGAACGCGGAAAAGGTGACTTCGGTGCCGGGGATCGGGTTCGCGGAATGGGGCCCGGGGGATA
>JAEUQE010000086.1 GCA_016789785.1 Bryobacterales bacterium | reverse complement strand
AACTACTGGTTCTTCAGAGTTATACGGCCGCTCGTAGACTTCCAGAACATCTTCCATGCACTCGATATAGTCGTCGTCAAGTTCGGGAACGCACCACATTTTTTTCCCGCCACGGCCGGAGGTCGTGGTGCACCAGCAAAATCCGAATTGCTTCCCTTCCTACCCGCGGCACCAACCGTCGCTTGACGGCCTCCTCGGCAATCAGGCGCACCGTCCAACGGGCGAATCCGGTGGGCGGGTCGCTACAAACCATGGCAATGATGCGCTGCTTCTGCTGGCTGTCCAAGATGGGTGCGGCGCCGGGGCGCTCCTTCTCGTAAAGAGCTCCGTCCAGGCCGCGCTGATTATAGCGGCGAATCAGATTGCGGACGGTTTGCGCGCTGAGGCAGGTCGACTCGGCGACTTGAGGGGCGCTGGCGCCATCGGCGAGGTGCAGGAGGGCCAGGGCGCGGAGGACTACGCGGACTTGCTGGACGCCGCTCTTGAGCAGTTGGCCTAATTCGGATCGGTGGGATTTGAGGAGTTTCAGGCGAAGGGCGGGCCGAGCCATGCCCTAGTATGGCCTAAAACAGAATCAGATGGAAATGTTTAATTGCACAATCTTCAAGCGGTCACAGAACTAGTAGCGGGGGCACGCGCTTCCGCCACTTGGCAATCTATCTCGGGTTGTCCTGCACCGGCGACTCCCGCTTCGTCCGGACTTCCCGCACTGCGTAAATCCGCCGTCCCTGACTCTCAAAGTAAGTGCGGATCAGCACCTCGCCCAGCAGCCCGGTCGAGAACATCATGATCCCCATCAGCAGCAAGATCGCACCGGCGATCATCAGCGGACCGTGTTCCAGCACAATCTCATGACCGGTAATCTTGTAGAAGAACAGATAGGTCATGATGGCTCCGCCGACTCCCGTCCCCACCAGTCCGATCTTTCCGAAGAAGTGCATGGGCCGGGTGAAGTAACTCAGCAGGAATTTGATCGTAATGATGTCATAAAGGACACGGAACGTCCGCCCGAGCCCGTAGTGCGATTCTCCTGCCGCGCGCGGCACATTCTTGATCGGCACCTCCACCACCCGCGCGCCATATTGACTCGCCAGCGCCGGAATGAACCGGTGCAACTCGCCGTAGAGATTGACGTCCTTCAGAACCTCGGCACGGTAAGCCTTGAACGTCGTGCCGAAATCATGCAGATCCAATCCGCTCACCTTCGACATCATCCAATTGGCGATGCGTGAGGGGATCTTCCGCGTCACTGCGTTGTCGATGCGGTTCTTCCTCCATCCCGAAGCGATGTCGTAGCCTTCATCGATCTTGGCCAGCAGATTCGGAATGTCTTCCGGCTCATGCTGCAGATCCCCGTCGAGCGACACGATCACTTCACCCTGAGCTTCGTCGAAACCTGCTGAAAGGGCGGCGGTCTGGCCGAAATTGCGTCTCAGCCGGATCACCTTGAGCCGCGCGTCGGTTTCCACCAGGTTCGCCAGCAACTCGAAGCTGCGGTCCGTCGATGCATCGTCGATGAAGAGGATCTCGTAGGGCTTGCGAATACCCTCCAGCACGGTCGTCAGACGGTCATAGAGAGGAAGAATCGCGGGTTCCTCATTGTGGATCGGAATGACAATCGAGATCATGGCGCGTCTGATTTCAGTCTATCAGGCGGACCGAGCCTCTCATGTAACGCCGCGAAGCGCCGTCAACTCATCACCGCAGGCAGCGTTGAACGAAGCCTTTCCGGAACCTCTGGGAGTAGGTATTCTAAAGGTGGGAGCCGCCATGAGCCGCGTCGAACAACTCGAACAACGAATCGCCGAATTGGACCCGGCTGAACTGAAAGAACTGAGGGCCTGGTTTGAACGCTACGATGCCGAAGTCTGGGATCGCCAGATTGAAAACGATTCAAAGAGCGGGAGATTGGGCCGGCTGGTCGAGCAGGCTCTCGCCGACGATCGCGCCGGGCGTTCCACGGAATTGTGACCCATCGCTGCTCGCCAGGCTTTTGGGCATGTTACGAGCATCTCCCGGATGAGATCCGGAGGACAGCGGACAAAGCCTTCCAACTACTCAAACGCGATCCACGGCATCCTTCCCTGCAATTCAAGAAATTAGATGAGATTTGGTCGGCGCGCGTCGGCTTGCACCATCGCGCACTCGCGGTCGAAGCCCCGGGCGGGTTCCTGTGGTTCTGGATCGGAACGCACGCAGAGTACGACCGCATCGCGGGCTAGCGCTCGAATGCGCAACCTCCAAATGCGACGAGTGGCGACGGACTTCACTTCGAAGGCGGCCAGTCCCGGACCAGACCCACGGCGGACTCAACCTCCGCCTCCCGGAAAAGAACGTCCAGCCTGCCGGCCGCGGAATCCCGGTCCATCTGATCGTCCCACCGCGCCTGTTCCCGAGTACGAAACCAGTCGGCCAGTCGCAGGTATTCTTCAGGGGGCAGGCTCAGGATGGCGGCTTTGATTTGTTCAACCCGATCCATATGACGAGGTTAGCAGGAGAGACTCTCACAACTCGACCACGAGGCACGACAGCCCTACCCCAATCGATTTACCAGCGCCGCACAGCGCCTCGCGAATTCCGCATCGCCCAACACCGGCTGCGCACCGCTAATCTCGATCTCGTCCGTCAGGTTCACCCAACTCTTGCAGCCGACATACGAGGCACGATCCGCAAGAATCACCGGTTCCGGCAACCGGTAAGCACGGATCACAATCAACCAAAGCGGCAGATCCGGCCGGTACAAATACCGCTGATCGAGAAACTCCTGGTTCCAGATGAAGTCATCGTGCAGAAGAAGGCGCGCATCGGCGGGAGCCTGCCGCACTTCCGTCACACGAGCCAGCGTGCCGATCGGAATCGTGCCCTCCTCCACCGGCTGAACAAGTCCCGCAGCGTCCGGCCGCAACATCCGTGCGTGTTGATGCTCGTGCGTGGGAAACAGCAGGAACTCGCGATGCCGCAGTTGAAACCCGCTGCGGTCCGCTTCCACAATCCCGCCCTTGCGCAGAATCGCGATCTGCTGCCCGCGTGCCAGCGCCTCCGTAATCGAGGCCCATTCTTTCAACGCCGCATTCACTGCAGGTCGTAGAGAACGGCGGAGAACTTGTTGCCCGTAAGGCATTTCTCCATCTGCGGCCAAACCTGCTGGTGATCATCGGCAGCCACCCATTTCTGGCGAAGCTCTTCCGTCGTGAAGCTGATCAGCAGGCGCCATCGCGTTGACGGCGCCACCCCCACCGGCACGCTGCGCAGTTTCATCAGCTTCACATCCACAAAGCCCTGCTGCTTACTGATGGTTGGCCGGAACACCGTCTTGAAAGTTTTCACCAGATCGGCTTCCTTGCCCGCATCCACTTCGAGATCGACATGCAGTTGAATGGGTTCCGCCATAGCTCCCTCTCCTATCCTGGCGCCAGTGGTGATGGCCGCGGCCAGCGCGGCCATCGTGTGCAATGACTGTCTGCGACGCATGGCCCAGATTCTATCAGTCTCCGATGATCCGCAGATCGTCGCCCGTCATCTCGGGCGGCTTCGGCAGACCCAGCAGACCCAGAATCGTCGGCGAGATGTCCCGCAACGACCCTCCCTTGCGAAGCGGCGCCTTCTCGCCACTGGCAATCACCAGCGGCACGGGATTCGTCGTGTGATACGTATGCGGCCCGCCGGTCACCGGATCAATCATCGTCTCCGAGTTGCCGTGATCGGCCGTCACGATCCAAGCTGCATCGCGCTCCTTGATCAGAGGATAGATGCGCCCGAGACAGATGTCGCAGGTCTCAATGGCTTTCTTCGCGGCTTCGAACTTGCCGGAATGGCCCACCATGTCGGGATTGGCGAAGTTGACCACAATCACGTCGAAGCTCTCGGACTTCAGCCCCTTCACCACCACATCGCACACTTCAAACGCGCTCATCTCGGGCTGCAAGTCGTAGGTGGCCACCTTTGGCGATGCCACCAACTCGCGCTCTTCACCCGCATAGGGCTTCTCAATCCCGCCATTGAAGAAGTACGTCACATGCGGATACTTCTCTGTTTCCGCGGTGCGCAGATTGCGCAGGCCCGCTTCCGACAACACCTGCCCCAACGTCTGCTTCGGCGGCTCGTTCGTGATCGCGAACGGCACGTTGAAGGACTTATCGTACTGCGTCATGGTGATGTAGTGCAGATTCTTCGGCGCCTTGCTGCGCGCCGGTTTCTCCAGCACCGGATCAAGCAGTGCCATCGTCATCTCGCGCCCGCGGTCCGCACGGAAGTTATAGAAGAACACCGCGTCTTCATCGCGGATCATCCCCACCGGTTCCTGCTTCCCGTTCACGATCACCACCGGCTCAATGAACTCATCGGTCACGCCGTTCTCATACGACGCTTTCACCGCGGCGATGGGGTCCTGCGACTTCGTTCCCTGCCCCAGCACCAGCGCGTCGAACGCACGTTCAATGCGCTCCCATCGTTTGTCACGATCCATCGCATAGTAGCGGCCAATCACTGTGGCGATGGTACCCACGCCGATCTCCGCGATCTTCTGCTGAAGATGTTCGATGTAGCCAACGCCGCTGTGTGGCGGCGTGTCGCGGCCATCCATGAAGCAGTGGATCGCGACATCGGTCACACCTTCCGCCTTGGCGATGCGCAGAATGCCAAAGAGATGATCGATGTGCGAGTGCACACCTCCGTCGCTCAGCAATCCCAGCAGATGCAGACGCCGGCCGCGCGCGTGGGCCATCGCGTTCTTCAACACCGCATTGTTCCGCAGTTCATCGCTCGCCAGCAGCGCGTCGATCTTCGTCACGTCCATCTGAATAATCCGCCCCGATCCGATATTCAAATGGCCGACTTCACTGTTCCCCATCTGACCCTCAGGCAAGCCTACCCAAGGTCCCGACGCTTCAATCAGAGTGTTCGGGAACTCGCGCATCAGGTGATCGAAATTGGGCTTATGCGCGTGATAAACCGCATTGCCCTCCAGCACCTTGGAGTAACCAAAGCCGTCGAGAATCGTAAATACGACGGGTCTTTTCGCTTTCATGAAAATGCCTCTTTGAGTGGAGGCGGGGAAGACGTGTGCGGACGCGGAACCGCCCTCCCCGCACTGCGGATGATTACTGGTGGAACGCCTTGCGGCCCGCGTAGCGCGCCGAGTTGCCAAGCTCTTCTTCGATGCGGAGCAGTTGGTTGTACTTCGCAATGCGATCGGTGCGGCTTGCCGAACCCGTCTTGATCTGGCCCGCGTTGGTGGCCACCGCGAGATCGGCGATGAACGCATCTTCCGTTTCGCCGGAGCGGTGCGAAATGATCGAAGTGTAGTGCGCAGCGGTCGCCATGCGGATCGCATCCAGCGTCTCGGTCAACGAGCCGATCTGGTTCACCTTCACCAGAATCGAGTTGGCGATTCCTTCATTGATGCCGCGCGACAGGCGTTCGACATTGGTCACGAACAGATCGTCGCCGACAAGTTGCACCTTGCTGCCCAGCAGATCCGTAATGTACTTCCAGCCGGCCCAATCATCTTCGGCCATGCCATCTTCAATCGAGAGAATCGGGAAATCCGTCGCCCACTGCTTCCACAGCTCCGCCATCTGTTCGGGCGTCCGCTCGCTCTTATCGGACTTCTTGAACACGTACTTGTTCTTCGCTTTGTCGAAGAACTCGCTCGACGCGCAATCCAGAGCCAGCGAAATCTGCGAGCCGGCCTTGTAGCCCGCCTTGTCGATCGACTCCATGATCACGTCCAGCGCTTCCGCGTTCGACTTCAGGTTCGGCGCGAAACCGCCTTCATCCCCGACCGATGTGGCATAACCTTTCTTTTTCAGTACGCCCTTCAGCGTATGGAAGACTTCGGTACCCATGCGGAGCGCCTCGGCGAAGGAAGCGGCGCCATGCGGTGCGATCATGAATTCCTGCACGTCGACGGAGTTGTCCGCGTGCGCGCCGCCGTTCAGAATATTCATCAACGGCACAGGCAGCGTGTTGCCGGTAACACCGCCCAGGTGACGGTATAGCGGAATCTCGATCGTCTGCGCCGCGGCCCGCGCGGCAGCCATCGATACGGCGAGGATGGCATTCGCGCCAAGGCGGCCCTTGTTCGGCGTGCCATCCAGCGCGATCATCTTGTGATCCAGCGCGCCCTGGTCCATCGCATCCATGCCATCAAGCGCATGTGCGATTTCGGTATTGATATTCTCGACGGCCTTCCGTGTGCCTTTACCGAGATAGCGGGACTTGTCGCCATCGCGAAGCTCGACCGCTTCGTGTTCGCCGGTGGATGCGCCGGAGGGTACCGCGGCGCGTCCCACTGACCCACTCACCAGATAAACATCGGCTTCAACGGTCGGGTTGCCGCGTGAATCCAGGATCTCTCGTCCAACGATTCTTACAATCTCTGTCATTGTTTGATTTCCTTTGTGCTTAGGAGGGCACCTTCCATTTTGCCATGCAGCGGCACACGGCGGCTCAATCCATCGCAGCGGCTGGACGGCGCGAACTCCTCCAACCGCGCTAACGCGCCAACATCTCTTCAAGTTCGGCGTAGAGGGCCATCAGAGCGTCACCGCTCCTCCGGACTTCTTCGCGGCGTGCGCGACGCTCTTCGTCCGTGCCGCCATAAGGAGCGAGCAGGCGCCAGAGTTGGAAGTACCAATCCGGCGGGCTTGTCGTCTGGAGCGAAGATGTCTTCAAGACCGAGATCGCTGATCCAAGAACCATGCGCCGCAGATCGCTGGACGGTGTGAGTTCCAGCAAAGGATGGTACACCATCATCAATTGATGAAAGTGGTCCGCTTCCAGTTCGTTCGAATCCTTCTCCCATCGCTCCAATTCGACGAGAAACGCACGTAGCGCTTCTTCCCACCTCGGCTCCAGACGTTGCTCGATGCTCAGCCAGTTGGTCTCGCCAGGCTTCTTCTGCGGGACACTCTGCAGGACCTTCTGCTCCTCGGGCGTGCCGAACCGCAGGCGTTTGACACCCATCAGCAGCGGACGGCTCAACTCGGTCTTCCAGTAGTCGTGGGCCTTGCCGGCGGCTTCGGTGGCCACGGGCTTCGATTCTTCGGCAGTAATCTCGCGAATCGAATCGACGCCTTGTGGAACAAGGTTCCGCAGTGCACCGTTGAAGGTCGTACGAAGGGTTTCGAAAGAGTCATCGGTCTGGCCTTCGGCAACGCAACGTCTGCCGCTCATGCCTCGCACAAGCAAACTGCGATAAGCGTCCAGCAATGGCAGCGGCGGAATGTCGGACTTCATCAGGTGGCGCGTCAACTCGAACATCCTCTGCTGCAGACTGAAGCCCAGCCAGAAGCGGCTCGATCGCGGATCCACTTCCATCTGCTTCATCGTCGATGCGTAGGCGCTGAGCAATGTCTCGAGTTGCCGTTTCTGCCATCGATCCTGAAGAAGCTGCGTAGCCATCACTTCGAGATGCGCAACGGAATTCGCTGCTCGAATCTGATCACTGAACCACGCAACGTGCGCCTCCTTCTTGCGTTCCTCGGCCGTGAAGCTGTTCGCCAGAATGCCAGGGATCAGATCGTAGTGCTCGCTCGGATACGGAACCAGCGTCGCCTTGCACTCCAACGCCACAGGTGGCACACGGATATCTCCGAAGAGCAGGCGCGCGCGTGCGCCATCCAGCGGAATCATCTCTTTCAAGACCCGTACGCGCAGGCCGAGCGTACTCAACCCGCGATCGAGCCCGGAGCCGAGCGCCCACTCCCGATTGTCCGTCCACGGCGCGGTTCCCCGAAGACGAAGCGGATAGCGCGCAGCCCCGGCAAGCGCAAATGCTCGTTCGAGCAGATCCAATTTCAAAGCCTTGGAGGAGATCTGCTTCGATTCAGCCAGACGGATCAACACATCGGCTGCGAGTTCGGGTGGTGCGGCAAGCGCCGCGTCCGCAAGTTTGCGAATGTGTTCCGGCATCTCCGGCTTTTCCGGTTGGCCGGAGAGCGGCAAACAAGCCCAGAAGACCAGCAGTAGCGTATGAAACATGCAGTGCCGATCGCAAGAAGCTCGCGACTGCTCCGAATATAGCATCGTCCGGCAAATGCGCGATCAGCCCCAACCAAACCAGACTTGGCCGCGTCCGCGGTTTCGCTTTCCGGGAAGGCGGCTCCGCGCGGGAGTCAGGAGAGAATGCCCTGAGGCAGGCTCCCCTCAAGCGCCGCAGCGCAAGCTGCTCGGCCTGAACTGGATGCTGTCACCCGGCGGGTTCACGCAATGAAGCTGCGTCCCGAGGAGCAGGAACGGATACTCGACCCTTTGCGGCAAGAGCGAGCCCTGGCATCTAGAGGTGCTCCAGGCAGGTCGGAAGCGCGGATCCAGGCATCGATCAGGCCGTCCCACGCGTGGAGAACGTCCAAGCCAACTTGGGGCCGCTCTTTTGATTCGCGCCATGCCTCCGCGAATTGGCGAATCGATTCCGAGTCAAGGGACATGCCTCAGTGTATCCTCGCCAGAAACGTCCGCCCCGGAGTTGCCGGATTTCGACCGCAGCTTGCCACCTGAGCTAGCCCATTCGATGACACATCGCTCCCGTCCAGATGGACTGGTCCCCCAAACTGAGACTGATCGTTACCTGCCGGTGTTCTTCCCCGATCACGGCAGGTTCGCCGCCTTGCGCCGCGCGCCGAAACCGGTTAGCGTGGAGCTATGAGCAAACAGGCCACCGCACTGCTGGACGCGTTCGAGGCGTTATCGACCGAAGAGAGGCAGGCGTTTGCGGTCGAGGTCTTGCGGCGCACACGGGAACTGCCTTTTGATTCCGGGCCGATCACCGACGAGGAAATCGGAGAGGCAGGCCGCGCACTCTTCTCGTTCCTGGAGCAGGAAGAGAGTGCCGCCCCGGCGCGGTGAGGTTTGGCTGTTTGATCTTGGCATGACCGCCAAGACCCGGCCCGTTCTAGTCGTCAGCGTGGAATACGGCGATGCCGATAGAGCCATTGTGACGGTTGTGCCGTATACGACGGAGATTCGGGAGAGCCCGTTTGAGATTCCTGTCAGCGCGCCGTTTCTCAAGTCGAATGGCGCATTCCTCGTCCAGGGCGTCTCAACCTATCCAAAAGCATGGGCGATCCGAAAACTTGGAATGCTTCAACCGGCGCAGATGTAAGCTGTTATCGACGCTCTGGCCATCTGACTTGGCATAGCCGGGAGGGAGAAGCCTGATTAGGGGCGATTGCGAGTTGCTTCGATTCAGCCAGCCGGATCAACACGTCGGCTGCGAGTTCAGGCGGTGCGGCAAGCGCCGCGTCCGCAAGCTTGCGAATGTGTTCCGGCAACTCCGGCTTTTCCGGTTGGCCGGAGAGCGGCAAACAAGCCCAGAAGACCAGCAGTAGCGTATGGAACATGCAGTGCCGATCGCAAGAAGCTCGCGATTGCTCCGACGATAGCATCGTCTCGCAAGTGGCTGGCAAGCGGCGAATCGGGGGCCGCCGCGATTCTCAGCTACTCGTCGTGTGCGACCGCGGTGAAACGCGCACTGCTGCACCGCTGCGCTGATTCGGAACTGATCGCTGACCGCCCATGGCTGGCGCCAATGCTTTTCAGTTGGGTTCTTCTAGCCGGAAGATACCGGACCATTGGGCAAACGTGCTCCACAAAGGCCCGCCCGCGGTGCCGCGGCGCCGCCCGAGCCAGAAGCGTGCTTCCGGCGGCAGTTCTCAACGCAACGCCGCGGCGAACTCGGACAGTGCCTGGTTAAATGCGGTCGCCTGTTCCCAGTTCGGGGCATGGCCCACATTGTCGAACAGGCGCAACGTGGCGCGAGGGTTGACATCCAGAATCTGCTCCGCCGCCTTCGGAAGCACGATCTGGTCGTCGTTCCCGTGGATCATCAGTAACGGTGCGCGCAGGCCGCCGAACGTGGGCAGATGGTCCAACACACCCGCCTTGCGCATAAGGATGTTCTGTTTGGCCGCGTTTGCCATCTGAAAGGACGCGGTCATCAACGCCACTTTGACGCTTTCAGGCATTTCCGTTCTGGCCGAAGTCAGATGGCGGTTCAGGGTGTTCCAGGCCACGAGTTGCTCGTGCAGATCCTCGGAGAAGATCCCTTCCGCTTGGGAGACCGCCGGCCCGAGTTGGTCGCGGAACGCCCGCTCATTGCCCATGTTGTTGTTCGCGGCATTCAACACCACGCCGTCGACATTCTCCTCGCCGTACTTGGCGAGATAATCTCCCACAAGCACGCCGCTCATCGACCAGCCGGCCAGAACCGGACGCACCAGGCCGAGTTGCGTGATGACCGCGTGTATGTCATCGGCAAAGCGCTCGCCGTCAGAGTAAGCTTGCGCTTCGGCCGGCTTGCCGGATTCCCCGTGCCCGCGATGATCGAGCGTTACCAGCCGGAACTCGTCCGCCAAGGGACTAGCCAGTTGCGGCATCCACATCAGATGCGTGCCTCCGTAGAAGTGCAGGAACAGAATGGGCCTTCCGTTGAGATTGCCGAACTCCTGGGTCGAGATCGTGGTTCCGTCGGCGCTAGTGACGCTGGTCCGGCGAGCGGGCCGATGCGGCCGGGTTAAAGAAATATCGAACATGGCTTTCTCCGTTTCTGGGGTTGAGAGGCTGAGTTACAGAGCCGCCTGCTGCCGGGTCTTCGCTAGTCCTTCAGAGGTGAACTCGATAGGTGCCCAGCGGGCCGGCCAGTGACCCAGGCCGAGCATCGTCCAGCCTTGTAAGTCCTGTGGCTGGCGAAATGAGGTGTCGATCTTCATGGTTATTTCCTTCCTGGTTTGTCTGGTGCGATGCCGAAGAACTCGGACTTAGGGCTCGAAGAGCGCCTCGAAGCCGGTGTACGGAGCGGTCGGGATCAGGTCCGCAATCCGGACGATGCCTGCCGCCACCGCTAGTAAACCTTCCATCGCTCGCCGTGCCGACAGGAGGTCGGGACACTCGAGATCGAGGATGGCCGCGAGCCGGTCGGTCCGGTAGTACGCCGCGCGCACCACGTTGTTCTTCACCAGGCTCCACACGACCGCGGCCTCGTCGACCCGGACTGCGGCAAGATCCCCCGGCCCCTTGCCTTCATTCAATTCGAGATGCGCGATGATCTTCACGGCCGCACCTCCACGACGATCTTGCCGAGTTGGTCGTTGGACTCCATGTAACGGTAGGCATCACCGATTCGCTCCAGCGGGAACCGCAGCTCGGCGAGCAATGGGCGGAAAGCGCCGCTCTCCAAGCGGGGCCGGACATAGTCGAGCCCGGCGCGCAGCCGATCCGGCTTTGCGGCGATGTGGTATGCCAGATGAAAGCCCTGCACCCGAAAGCCTTTGACAATCGCTGGTACCAGCGGATAGACCGGCGTGCCCGGCTGCAGCCAGCCGTACTCGACGATCAATCCCTCCTCCACCACGATGGCGGCAAGCTGCTCCAGCAGTGGCCCGCCAACGGGATCGAGAACGATATCCGCGCCGCGCCCCCCGGTGATGGATCGCATCCGTTCCACCAGGTCCTCCTCCCCGGTGACGATGACATGCTGCGCCCCGGCGCGGAGCAGTCCTTGACGCTTGGCGGCGCCCCGGGTAATCGCGATACTGACCGCTCCGGCATCGTTCGCCATCTGGATCGCCGCCAAGCCCACGCTGCTGCTGGCCGCAGTGATCGCGACGAAGTCCCCGGCCTTGAGCTTCCCGAACTCCACCAGGGTTCCGTATGCGGTCAAGTACTGCATCCAGAGCGAGGCGCCTTCGGCGAATGAGAGTGAATCCGGAATGCGCGCCACGTGCTGGGCGGGCACGATCGCTGTTTCACCGGCCACGCCGTGGCGATTCAACGAAAAGCCCGGAATGGTACTCGCGCGGTCGCCCACCCTCAGGCCAATGACGGAAGCTCCCACAGCCTCCACCACGCCCGCGGCCTCATACCCGATACGCGACGGAAACGCCGCCTGCTCCGTGTAGGTGTTGGTGCGATACATGACCTCGGCCCGATTCAAGCCCAGGGCGTGTACGCGAAGCCGCACTTCCTCCTCGCCCGGCTCACGCACCGGGCCTTCGACGAGCTCCAGCACTTCTGGGCCGCCGTACCGCGAAAACTGCACATGACGATTCATGGTCCTTGTCTCCTTCTCTCTCGAATGCCGGGATTAGAGTTCCGTTTGGCCGCCATCGGCGACAAGTTCCGCGCCGAGCATGAATGAAGATGCGTCGCTGGCCAGATACACCATCGCCGAGGCGATCTCCTGCGGCCGTCCGATGCGTTTCAGCGGAATCGCGGACACAATGCTCTCTCCGATGTGGGCGGCTTGTTCTGGCGGGACCTCCATCTTGCCGAGAATCGGAGTCTCCACCAACCCGGGGCTGAGCGCGTTGACGCGGATACCTTTTGGTGCCAGTTCGGCCGACATCGAGCGCGCAAATGAGCGCACGGCCGCCTTCGTCGCCGAGTAAACGCTCATGCCCGGCAGGCCCAGCACATTCACCGCTGAACTCACCAGGATCACCGATGCGCCTGGACGCAGGTACGGCAGCGCTTTCTGCACAGTGAAGAAAAGCCCCTTCACGTTGATCGCAATCTGCTTGTCGAAATGCTCGTCGTCGACCAGTTCCATGGGCCGCGCCGGGGCGATGCCCGCATTGGCGACGACAATGTCGACTCCCCGGCCGAACTTCTCCTGGACTTCCCGATACAGCCTCTCCAGATCGGCCGCCTTGGTGACGTCGCCCGCCACCACGAGCGCTCGCTCGCCCAGCTTGGCTTGCGCTTCGGCCAGCGTCTTGGCGTCCCGGCCAAACACCGCCACAAAGGCGCCTTCTCTGAGAAATGCCTCTGCCGTGGCGAAGCCGATTCCGCTGTTGCCGCCGGTGATCACGGCGACTTTGTTGTTCAACTGTGTCATAGTTTTCTCCTCTGTCGGACACCTTCGAAAAGGCAACAGAAGCACCAAACCAGAGTTGAACGTAAATTATTGAAAAAAAAGACTGTTCGTTTCAGCCAGGAAGGCGACGAGACCCCGATCGATCGTAGCTTCAACGAAAGTTCGTGGTCTCGCCACGACATTTCGGAGTATCATGGCGGATGCATGGCGCCTGAGCCGCTCTCACCCACCTATCAGCCGGAATTCGCCCAGCTCAAGGACTTGCTGCTCCGCATGACGAGCCAGCGATCCACGCAGGGCGTCATGGATGCTTTGGTCAGCCATCTTGCCGGTGAGCGTCCGCATGCGGTGCGGGCCTGCGTCTGGCTCAAGGAGGCGGATGCCCTCGTTTTGCGGGCTTCCGAATGGCGGCATGGGGCGCGGGAGGAGTGGACTCACGCGAGAGGGACCTTCGAGCGGATTCCGCTCGACGATCCCATGATCGGCCGTGCGGTCCGGCAGCGGCGGACGGTAGGTGCTCCGGTCGAGTCGGCCTGGGAGGGCTATCCCGAATGGGCCGCGAGGGACGGTGTTCGCTCCTTCGTCATTACGCCCATCACGCATGTCGACCAGGTGTTCGGGTGCTTCGGCGGCTTCATGAGCTATCGATTCGAAGATCCGAAGCTCTGGGAAACCGGTCTCGCCTGGACGCAGATCTTCGCGGATCACATGGCGGCCATGATGGCCAATGCGGCGGCGTTCGAGGAGATCGACCGGTTGCGGCGGCAACTGGAACGCGAGAACGAATATCTGCGGGAAGAAGTGCAGAACGCGCGGGGTTTCGCCGGGATCATCGGATCTTCGCCCGCGCTGCGGCACGCGCTCGACCAGGTGTCGATCGTGAGCTCAACCGACGCCACGGTGCTCATCCTCGGAGAATCCGGCACGGGTAAGGAGTTGATCGCGCAGAGTATCCACGATCGCAGCAAGCGGGCCGGCAAGCCCTTCATCAAGGTGAACTGCGCGGCCGTGCCGCACGAGTTGTTCGAAAGCGAGTTTTTCGGTCACGTTCGCGGATCCTTCACTGGCGCCGTGCGTGACCGGGCGGGCCGGTTCGATCTGGCGCAGGGGGGTACGCTGTTCCTCGACGAAATCGGTGAAGTGCCGGTCGAGTTACAAGGCAAGCTGCTCCGCGTGCTGCAGGAAGGCACCTACGAGCGGGTAGGCGAGGAGAGAACCCGCCGCGCGGATGTGCGGATCATCGCAGCCACGAACCGCGACTTGCTGGCCGATGCCGAAGCCCACCGCTTCCGGCAGGATCTCTACTACCGCTTGAGCGTGTTCCCCATCTCCGTTCCGCCCCTGCGCAAGCGCCGTGAGGATATCGCCCTTCTCACCGACCATTTCGCGGCGCAGTTTTGCCGCGAACATAACCGCCCTTCGTTGTGGCTCGATGAGGCTGACCGCCGTGCGCTCGAAGAGCATGAATGGCCCGGGAACATTCGAGAACTGCGCAACGTGTTGGAGCGGGCGGTGCTGGTCGGTTCTCTGCCCGCCTTCGATCGCGGGGGCCGGCCCGGCGGTTCTCGCTCCGACCCGGCGGTTCCATCGGAACGGGTCCTGACGTATCCCGAGCTGGCTGATCTCGAGAAGGAGAATCTTCGCCGTGCGCTCGCCGTGGCCAAAGGACGGATCTGGGGCGCCGGCGGCGCGGCTTCCCGGTTGGGCCTCAAGCCGACGACGCTTGCGTCGAAGCTGAAGTCGCTCGGAATCGAGCCGCGATAGAGCGGGGCTGGTAGAGATGCCGCCGATGAAAGGGTGCTCGAAACCGCGGTGAACGGCCCGGCGGATCGCCAGGTGATCTTCAACCTGAAGTATCTGGTCGAGGCGCCATGGAGTTCGGGATTCGGGCCATGAGGCCCGGCGAAGCTTTGAAAGAAATCACGGGAAGTCAGAGATGAGAAGAAGCAATGTTGCACTGAGACCTCAGCCGGCGCTGCTCGACGGAGCGCACCGTGTGGCCGAAAACGAAGGTGTCGCCCTGAACCAGTTGACTAACGTGGCGGTCGCGGAGAAATCGCCGGCGTTGCGGACGGAGGACTACTTTCGGGAACGTGCGGCCCGCGCCGGCAAGGGCTCGGATCGTATCGCGAAGACCGGGTCAAGTTCGGCCGGGTGATAAGATGGCCGACGTGGAGAGATCAACCCAACCTGGCGTCTACGAGATTCGGGCGCAGTGGGACTGCGAAGCTGGCGTGTGGGTCGCCGAGAGCGAGGATGTCCCTGGCCTCGTTGCGGAGGCCGGCTCGCCCAACATCCTTGTTCATAAGCTAAGGACGCTCATTCCCGAGTTGTTGGAACTGAACGGGGTCAAGGGCGATCGGACCGCGAGTTTTCACGTGCTTTATCAAAACGAAGACAGTGGCATCCTGACCTTCTGATGGCCAGCAGTTAAACGCCGAGGGTCAAGGAGATTCTCATTGAGCATGGCTGTCGCTTTGAACGCCCAGGCAAAGGTGATCACGAGATCTGGTACAGTCCGATCACGCAACGGAAAAATTCTGTCCAGGCACACCGCCAACGTCGTGCTGCGGCAAGCTGGCATCCCAAAACTCCCGCCCGTTACCGCTTCAGCAGCGCCACGGGATAGCTGTCCCGAATGCTCCTCGCGGTGCGATCATAACCAAATCCCGCGTAGTCGCCCCTGTCATTCAGCCCGGAATACGTTGTGCCCCACGCACCCGGAACAAGCGGCAACAGCGTGACGTCGCCATCGGCAAGAACCGCCGGCTGAAAGAGGCTATTCGGATCCGTTTCCAGATTCAATACCACCTGCTCCCGGTTGTTGACGTCGAAAGCCGAGGACTTCGTATCCGGCAATAGAACCGTCGTCATGTCTCCATCCAGCACAAATCCACGGTAGTCGAAGGGCGGTGCAATCAGATACTGCCCCGCGAACTGTCCCATCTCATTCAGTCCGTCCAGAATTGCAAAAAGGCTCTCGGGAAGTTGTGGTGTGCGGTACTCCTTCCCGTCCCACATCCAAACCACACAATTCACCGGCTCGACAAAGGTGCCGTCACATGCGTAACCCGAAGCGACGCCGGCGTTGTTCGCCCGTTGCCCAATGTTAATCGGCTTGTTAGCAAAAGCAGGTAGCTCAACCCAACGGTCCGATGCAGGGTAATAGAATCCGGCCGTCTGCTCCGTCAGTGAACCCCAATTCCCGAACAGAGCCCCAGAATCCGATATCGACGGCACCGACGTCAGAAACGCTGCCGGGTGCTTCACCACTACCGGATCTTTGCCCTTCGTCCAGAGGAATGTAACATCCCGTCCGTCCTCTTTGAAGTAGACCCCGCCTACGGTGCGCCGGTTGTTGATATCCACCGCGAGACCGCCCGAGTACCCGCTCGCCAGCGGGATGCGCTGCAGTTCGAACGCCTCTTCGTTTGCCGCTTTCGCCCCGTACTTCGCTGCCGGAGCAGCACCATTGGGTCCCAGAACCCGTTGATACGGGCCTGCGGCGAACAATGCGGCTGGCAGATGGAAGAAGATGGCTGCGCAGCAGGACAGGGTGAGACTCGTGCTCGACATGATGGAATTCCTTTCGTGCCCGTTTCGGGCTGGTCTTTGAACTTCACCCCATTCGCGCACCCGGACCCGTTTTTGCGACACGCAAATGCTGTTTTTCTGTCGCAAATGCATCAGCGGTTCCGCGTGTTCAGATGAAAGGATTTCTGCCTCCCATGACTGAAGCCGAACCTCGGCTGCTGACCCACTTGTCCCTGATCCTCCGCTCGCGGCCCGTACCCGAAGGCGCATCCGGGCGGATCGTCGCGATGTGCCCAGCGCCCCTGGCCGCTTGTCTCGCCAGTCACTTCCCGGACTCCGTGGTTATCCTGCTGAGGCGCCCCCGTGCCCAGACCACGAAACTCCTGCCTCCCAACCTCGAGTGGTTGACCTGCACTCTGGCCGGCGCACACTTCCTTCCCGGTTCGGTGGCTGCGGTCGTCTCTAGCGAAGCAAGCTCCCTCCGAAATGACGATAATCTAAGGATTGTGACGGAATGGCTGGCCCCCGGCGGGCTGATCTGCCTGATCGATTCGATGCCGGGTTGGAGGTGGTGGACCTGGCTGCACGGGGTACGGCGCAACTTCAGCGCGGCCGCTCTCGCAGCCGGTCTCCTCGAAGAACCCCGCACCTTCGGGCTGCGTGTTTTCCGATACTCCCGCCCGTCAGAACGTTCCCCGGAGAGTGGCCATGGATTCGTCTCCCAGTGAAGTGACCGAATTGATCCGTCTGGCCGAAGCGGGCACTCCGGGCGCACGAGTTCGCCTTTTCGAAGTGCTGTACACCGATCTGCGCCGCCTCGCCGCTGCTCGCATGCAGTACGAACGCGGCGGACACACACTCTCAGCAACCGCCCTCGTCCATGAAGCGTACTTGCGCCTCATGGGCGGCGGGGAGCCCGCTTGCCGCGACAGGGGCCATTTCTTTGCCGTCGCCTCTCAGGCCATGCGCCGCATTCTGGTGGACCACGCCCGCGCTCGCAAGTCCGCTAAGAGAGGCGGCGGACAAGCTGCTCCTCTCGACGCCGCTGACATCGTCGCCACGCCGCCGCCCGATGATCAGTTGCTCGCCATCGATGAAGCGCTCCGCCGCTTGCAGCAGTTGAGCCCCCGCCAGTGTCAGGTGGTCGAACTGCGCTACTTCGCCGGATTGACCGAGGACCAAGCCGCCGAAGTCCTGGGCGTCACCCGCAGGACGGTGAATCGCGACTGGAGGATGGCGCGGGCGTGGCTGTCGAGCAGGCTGGCGGAGGCGGCGGAAGAACCATGAGTCCTGCACAGTGGGCCCGCCTGGAGGATCTGTTTGCGCAGGGCTGCGATGACGCGGAAGCACAGCGGCGGATTTTGGATGAGTGCGCCGGCGACGCTGTGGTCCAGGCGGAGCTTCGAAGGCTGTGGGCACACGATTCCACAAACACGGAGTTTCTTGCGAATCCCCCTATGGTCGACGTCAGCAGTTCGCTGTCGCCGAACGACGTTCTAGCGGGGCGGTTTACAATTCTCGAGCGCATTGGACGCGGGGGCATGGGCGAGGTCTACCGGGCTCGAGACGAGCGGCTGCGGCGTATCGTCGCGGTAAAGGTCCTGTCTCCGCGGCTCGCTTCGGACCAGACGTATCGCAAGAGACTCGAACAGGAGGCGCGAGTTGTCTCCTCGCTCTCTCATCCCGCCATCTGCCCCCTCCACGACTTGGGCAGCGACGGGGATTTGGTGTTCCTGGTGATGGAGTACGTTCCGGGCGAGGCACTCGATGCGCGGCTGAAACGCGGGCCCTTACCGTTGGAGCAGGCCGCGTCGATTGCGCTCGAGATCTGCGGCGGCTTGCAGCATGCCCACGCAAATGGGCTGGTTCACCGCGATCTGAAGCCGGCCAACGTAATGCTGAGCCCGCATGGCGTCAAGTTGCTCGACTTCGGAATCGCTTGCCGGACGGGAGTGAGGGAGTCCTCAACGGAGGCCGTCGCGGCAGAGACTCGAACCGGGTTGACCGCCGCCGGTCAGATTCTCGGCACCCCCGCCTACATGAGTCCGGAGCAGGCTCAAGGCAAACCCGTTGACACTCGCTCCGACGTGTACAGCTTCGGGTTGATGCTGCGGGAGATGCTGCCCGATGCGGTTCCGGCGCGGTTGCAGAGCGTGGTTGGCCGCTGTTTGGAGGCTGATCCGCAACAGCGATTTCGGAGTGCCGCGGAGCTTGCGGATGCATTGAAGGATGCCACGCGCAGACGAACAGGGCGCGTGCGGCAGTGGGTGGCGGCGACGGCTGCGGCGATCTGTGGCGTAGTTGCCTTGGGGTTCTGGTACACGAAAGCCGCGCAGTCACGAACGGGAGAGGTGAGTCCGCGCGTGTTGACGTCTTATGCCGGCACGGAATACTTTCCCACATTCTCTCCGGACGGGCACAACATCGCATTCTTGTGGAGCGGAGAACAGGAAACGATCGATCTTTACGTGCGCCCGGTGGACACGGACGCTCCGCTGCGCCTGACCCAGCATCCGGATCCGGAGCGGTCGCCGAGGTGGTCACCGGACGGCCGCCTGATCGCGTTCGCGAGAGAGGGGAAAGCGTTTGTGGTTTCACCTTTCGGTGGAACGGAGCGATTTGTGACGGAACTCGATCATGGTGCGTATCAGAATTGCGATGTGCGTCTCACGTGGTCGGGCGACTCACGGCGTCTCTTGTTTCCCCGGCCGCCCGGACCCGGGCAGGCTCCGGCGATTCACGATATCGATCTCGATACAGGCGCGGTGCGGCGGTTAACGACGCCGGGGGAAGGAGCGAGCGGCCATTTGTGCCCGGAGATGGCTCCCGACGGCAAGCAATTGCTGTATCGCAGTGTGGAGCGGGGAAAGCAGAAACTCTATGTCGCGGAGTTGGACGGGACGGGGGCGATCGCAGCCGTTCGAGAGATTTCGTGGATGGATGGGTGGGGACACTCGTGGATGCCGGACAGCCGTGAAGTGGTCTTCACAAGGACTCTGCCAGGTGCGGCACTGCTGTTTCGCTCATCTGTCCTGCAGCCCAACGAGCCGGTGAGACTGCCATTCGGCGAAGAGGGCATGTACCCTGTGATCAGCCCGAAAGGCGGACGAATGGCTTACATGCGCCGGCGATTCGATGTGGAGATGTGGAAAGCTCCACTGGAGGTGGGGCAGATCCGGGGCGAGCCCTTCCTCTCCTCGAGCCAGCCTGATGCTCAAGCGGAGTACTCGCCCGATGGCAAACAGATCCTGTTTTACTCCGAGCGGGGAGCCAAAGGTGAAGTGTGGGTGGCGGATGCGAATGGAAAGCATCCGAGAAGCCTGGCGCCGTGCGATGGAAGAGATTCCATGCCCCGCTGGTCCCCTGACGGCAAGTTCGTTGTGTATGCGTATCGTGGCGACATCTATCGGGTGGCGGTGAGCGGAGATTCCAAGCCCCAGGTGATGGTGGTCAACGAGGCGGTGGAAACGCGGCCGAGTTACTCGCGGGACGGGCGGTGGCTGTATTTCACTTCGTTCCGGACGGGCGCCCCGGAATTGTGGCGCATGCCGGTAGAAGGGGGGGCAGCGACTCAGATCACTGCGCAAGGCGTACATTTCGGCGTCGAGGCCGCGGATGGACGCAGTTTGTATGCGGTGAGCAAGGAGAACGGAAAAGACAGGCTGTTTGAAATGAGCGTTGCGGGCGGCGCGATGCGGAAGATCAGTCCGGTGGCGCTCCGGCCGATGCTGGCCGTCGTTGCGGATGGGCTCTATTTCCTTGCGGCGGAGTCTCTGGATGAGAATCCTGTCCTATGCTTCTATGAGGCGAAGACGCAAAGAGTTCGCCAGATCGGCCCTCTGCCGCACCGCAATCGCGGAATTGCGTCAGGATTGGCCATATCTCCGGATCGCAAGAACGTTGTCTATGCAACGTATGCTCTCCAGGGTGACCTGATGCTGGTGGAGAACTTCCGCTAAGTGCTTCAGCTTTTCGCGGCCGTATTTCGGCTTCTAAAACGCCTTTCCACCGTCCCCGCTGAGTGTGAGGACGACTCGCCTTTCCACGAGAGCCGCTGCCAGGATGTCTGGATCGGAAAGGCGGATCAGTCCCTCATCCCGGAGATGGACAGCGTCATGACTGGCCCCGCGTAGCGCTTCCACCGTGGTCAGCGATACGCCCATGTCGGCCAGGAAATCTCACGCCGCCGGGTTCCGGAAGAACCCGATTTCCTCGTCGGCGAGTGCGGGAGCATACTGCAGGCATTGCCGCACATCTTCTCTTTCCAGTTCCGGATACTCCCGGAGAATGCCGTCCGGTGACATTCCGTTCGCGACCAGATTGACCACCAGCGAGACCGTCATGCGCATGCCGCGAACACAGGCGCGTCCGCCCATCACGGCGGGATCGAACGTGATCCGGTCGAACATACCGTAAGTTTAGCAGCGGAATGCGCAGGACTTCGGCCAACTCCGAATACCAATACGGCTGCGACGGACGGCCAGCAAACCTAGAATGGATCACCATCTCAGGGCCGTATCCGTTGGGGCTTGCGTGCCGCTGCTTTATCCCGGCTTTTCTGTTCGAAGCTTCACGCCTGTGAGTTCATTTCACAGATTGTCAGGCCGATCCGGAAGGCCTACTATGAAGTTGGCGCGTCTCCGATTCCCGTTGGGGAATCAGATCATGGCGAGCCGAAGGAGCGGTTCTCATGAGATCCTCTACATGGGTTTTGGCGCAGATCATCGGTCTCTGCGTACTTCGAGCACAAGACGTCCCGGCTCAGACAGCACAACCCCAGGCGTCCGCCCAATCCTCTGCACAACGCAGTCCTTTCGAAGCGATCCCCGAGCCTCGCCAAACCTCACCTCAAAAGCGATCTGGCCCCACGATCAAGGCGGTGGAATTCAGGGGGGCGAGTAGGATACAGCAGTTTGCTTTGCGAGCGATCATCGTCACGCGGGTTGGCGGTGCCTATGACGTAGCAGCTTTGCAGAACGACTGCCAAGCTCTGCGGAACACCCGGCGCTTCTCTCATGTTGTTTGGGAAGCCGAGCCAACGCCCGAAGGAGTCATAGCGCGGTTTGTACTCGTGGAACGACCGTTGATTGAATCGATCGAATACAAAGGAAACAGCGTCGTTACCATTGAGGAAATTTTGGAACGATTCAAGCAACGCAAGGTCAACCTCAGGGTGGAAACCCTGTTCGACGAGGACGAGCTTCCGCGCGCCGTAGCGGCGATCCGGGAACTTGTGGCGGAGAAAGGCCGCCAGAATTTCATCGTTACCCCTTTGGTCGAGCGGATTGGACCACCATCCATTGCGAAGATCACCTTCACAGTTGCGGAGACGCAATAACGACTCAAGGGCCCGCAAGCCGGTCAGACCCATCGGCCCACAACGATCGGCTCACAAATTCCTCCTGTGTAGGGCAGCGTTGAGCTATCCCTCCCAGATCACGCGCCATCCGGAACTTAGCCGATTGCGGCGCCTTGTGATTGGTTGTTTCCGAATGGCCGGCGATCCGGACGGAATCGGTAGACGCTACGTCAGCAGGGATCAACTCGCTCTACGCGCCACCTCAGCGGCGGACGTCGGAGGGCACACCGCAGATGCGAGCTTGGCGTCATCGTGACGCGATGGCCTAAGCGGAGTGGAGACCGGGTTGTTCAAGCCGCGGCGTTTGCCGCCCCGATTTGAGCAGCCCGCGCTCCTACTTTGACCAAGACGCGGGCGGCGCTCCAAACGTGATTGCTGTGGTGCGTTCGTTCGGGACGAAGAGACGTTTGGCGAGTGCCTGGACATCGGCAGGGGTCACTTTGGATTTGATCTCGGGGTAACGAAACATGCTGCGCCACGTGCCGCTCATGGCATGCCAGTCGGCGAGTTCGGTGGCGAGTTCGAAGGGCGCATACTTTGCCAGTTCGTCTGCGCCCGAGCGGATGAGTGGCGCAAATTCCTCTGGCGGGACTGGTTCGGCCGCGAGGCGTGAGAGCTCTTCGTGGATGATGCCTTCGACAGCGGCGGTGTCGTTGACCGGAGGAACGAAGCAGAGCACCATGGTGAGGAACGGGTACTTCATGGCCGGGTAAGGCATGGTGTCGATGCGGGAGACGAGTTTTTCCTTCTCAAGCAAGCGGGCTTTGAGGCGGCGACTCATCAGGGTGCGAAGGATGCCATAGATGGGGGCGTCGGGCGCACTGATCGAGGAGTTGTGGAAGCCGATGACGAGGGCGGGCCGGGATGAGCCGTAGGCGATGAGTCGCCGTTCGAGACGCTGTGGAGGTTCGATGGCGCGGAGACGCTCAGGGACCGGCACTTTGGGGAGCGGGGCGAAATATTTCTCGGCGAGTGCGCGGATGACTGCCGGCTGGACATCACCTGCCGCGACGGCGATGGCATTCGAGGGGACGAAGTAGCGAGTAACGAATTCGGCGGCATCCGGGGGCGTGAGCTGATCGATTTCGCTGGCGAAGCCGTAAGCGGGATGGCGATAGGGGTGCACAATATACGCGGCGGCGACGAAGTCATCCAGGAGAGAGCCGCCCCCCTGGCGCATTTTGTCGCGAGTCGCGATGGCGGCGGCTTGGCCTTCTGAGAATCGAGCCAGGGAAGACGAATGCAGGAGCGCGGCGTGGGCGCGAAACCATGGCTCGACGTTTTGAGGAGACCAGGTGGAGCGGAAAATGATGCGGTCGAGGTTGCTGACAACTTGCGGGCGTCGGGCGCCTTCCTTTTCGAGAGCCGGCGTATCGAGGCGCCACATGGCGGCGAGAGTGGAAACGAGTCCGGTGCGGCCGGAAGTCTCCTGAGCGCCGCCGGCGTCGATGTAAAGCAGGAGAGCGGCGTCGCCATGGTGCTCGGTCCGGCAGACGATCCAGCGCATGCCGTTGGGGAGTATGAAGTCAGTGATAGTGGATTCGGCGGGGCCGGACGCGAGGAGTACGGGAAGGTAGAGGAGCAGCGTCACCAAGAGGCACATATAGGGAATTGGACACTGCGGCGTGAAACCAAGTTCCCGGAAGGCGGGACTGAGGAGTCCTGCGCAGCCTCAGAGGCCAATGGCGCCTGGTTATCGCAACCTGGATAGCACTGGTGAGCGACTGGATTGAGAGACTGCAGAACCCCAAAACGTGAAGACTTCTGGAAGTCTGGAGCGTTAAACGTCCACACATTTGGAAGTCTACAGTAACTCCAAAAACTCTTCGATTGATAATCCGGACTGGTCGATTATCGAGTGAAGGGTTCGCCGCTTGAGGTCTTTGCTATGGTAGGCAACTGTCACCCGCAGACCCTTGCTTGTCTGGATGCTTGAGGAAATAGTGGGAGCCTTTGGTGTGATGAACAACAAAACCTGCTCTCTCTAGAGCGCGGATAACCTGCGCAGGTTTGAGAGATGGCAGGCGACTCATACAAGTTCTGGAAGCTCAATTCGGATGCGCTCCTTCACTGGCTCCAAGAGAATGGGCTTGTCTGGCGGGATTGGTTCACCATCTCTGCGAAGGCTCTCAAGGTAGCCCTCAATTGCCTCAACCACTCGCTCGTGAGCTTCCTCGTACGTATCTCCTTCCGTCACAAGACCAGGCAGGGCCGGACAGAAAGCGACGTAGCCACCTTCCTCGGCAGGCTCAAAAAGCACGGTGTAGTTGTATTCCGCCATACCATCCTCCTTGTTCGATTTTAGTTGGAAACGATTCATTAAAATTTAGGGGTCTGTGCAGTATACCAATCCGGCCACCAGCGTAACAGTTCAGGTGGTCGGTCGATTTCGCTGGAAAGATTGCATCGAGTCGGTTATCTTATGGTGGATGAGTACGAATACTGCGGGTCGTGCAAAGGGAAACCAAGCTGCGGCGAATCGGCATCGGCATACCCAGCAGCCCACGCACGAAGAGTTGCAGCGGCAACTGGACCATCTACTGCGAGACAACGAGCGTCTTCGCAAGCAGGTAACTGAGCAGCAAGAACAGATCGCCGAGCAACGAGAGCACATCGCCGAGCAACAAGAACAGATCGCCGACTTGGAGCGGCAACTGGCGGACAGACGCAAGAACTCAACCAACTCCTCCAAGCCGCCCTCTTCTGACGGACTGGCCGGAGACCAGAGAGAACGAAAGCGGAAGTGGGCAGGCAAACGCAAGCGGAAACCCGGCAGTCAACCTGGTCATGCCGGCTGGTACCGCAAGCTCCTTCCTCCCGATCAGGTTTCTCAAACGCTACCCGTATTGCCGGAACAATGTCAGCACTGCCACAATCCACTTCCCCAACAGGCAGACCGAATCCAAACGAAAGGACTGCCGCGTCGCCACCAAGTGACAGAAGTGCCCCCGATCCAGGCTCACGTTACCGAATATCAATGCCCGCATGTCATCTGTTCGGGCTGCGGAAAAACCACCCAAGCTCCGCTGCCGAAGGAACTGGAAGGGCAGTTTGGCCCTCATCTGACAGCGCTGATCGCCTACTGGACGGTGGTTTGCCGGATGCCACGACGGGTGGTGGAAGCGATGTTGGCCGAGGTGTTGGGGATCGACCTCAGTCTGGGCAGCACGCAGAAGGCGTGGGAAGAAGTCAGCCAAGCGGTGGCGCAGCCCTATGCGGAGTTACAACACCAGGGGGAGCTTGCCGCAGGCAGGCTACTCACCATTACTCAAACCTGCCGGCTTCAGCAGAAGCACACCTTGACATACTTGACTGCGGCGGTGACCTGCTATCGAAGAGGTACCACACCCCCTTCTCTCATCGTCCAGATCTGACCACCTGAACTGTTACCCACCAGCAGTTCCTGGCTCAACCAGGTCGAACGCCTGTTCGGGCTCCTCACCGACCGAATGATCCGTCGCGGAACCTTCCATTGCGTTGACGAACTGGAGCGAGCGATTTATCAATGGTTGGCCAACTGGAACAGCCAACCCCAGCCCTTTGTCTGGAAAGTTGGGGCGCGCTGGGACGCAGCGGAGGTAAAGGGATCGACCGCCTCGCCCGTAGCGTCAATCACCCGATTCATCGCCTCGCATCCGCGCACGTTGGAAGCCGGCTGCCGTATCCTTGCCGATGCGCGCCGGATGTTGACGAAATGTTACTGCGCGGCCAATCGGCAACCCTAGGATGCCGGTTCAGTGACTGAGCGACGCCCTTCGCGCGATCGCGAGAAGTGAAGGAAACTCGGCATCGAGCTGACAACTACTCGCCCAACCGATCGACCGCAATCTGCTCCCCGCCAACCGCGTCTGACCAGGCTGCTGGACACACGAGTTAGACCGTCAGAGAGAACCCGCCATCGGGCGTCAGCGTGGCGCCTGAGATATAGCTAGGAAACGCGCGATGTCGTCAGGAAACGGATACTGCCGAACTTGGGAGGACCGTGTCTAAAGCATGTCCTGAAACTGCTCAACAGACATCCCCGACGCACGAATCAGAGCCCGCAATGTACCCGGCGCAACCTCCCGGTGGAGGGGTACCGATAAAACCGCAGAGTGGTCAGGCTTAATGAGGATCACATGACTGCCGACCTGCCGGTCTCGAGCCCAACCCGCTTTGAGAAACGTCCGCACCGCGCGTTCGCCAGAGATCACCGGCAGCGGCACTACGCGACTTCCACTTCGACTTCCCGGACCTCGACTGCCAAGGGCAGGTTGTTGGCTTTACGGGCCGCCAAGCATCCTTGGATCGCCTCTCGTACATTTTCGATTGCGGCGACCTCAGTTTCGCCTTGGGAAACACATCCGGGCAGGGATGGACACTCCGCCACAATCATACCCGTCTCGTCCCGTTCGAGCGTGATGAGCAGTCGCATGACTTCATATTACCCGAGTATTTCGAGCCGGCGAGAGGTGGGCCCGGAGAGAGGCCCTTAGCCGCTTGGAGAACGATCAACGGCGAAGGGAACCGGAGAGCGGAAACCAGCCTCGTCACCGTACCAGCGTTGGGCTGGGGCGAGTCGGACCGCCCGTACCGGCACGGCGACCGTCCCATTCTCTTGCCACCTTTGCCGTTAGCGCTCATTGAGACGATGAATGGATCTGGGCTGCCATCGTTCCCTGTCCGTGATCGGAGTGCTGACGCCACCGCTCCATTTCCAATAAATCCACAAAAAATCCCGCTGGTTTCTCAACCACTTCCCGACCCCACCCCGTCCCCGCCTCCCACCCACATGCTGCAATCAAAGTGGAGGACCATCCGGAATGCCGGCCCCACAGATCAAACGAACACGCGCCGAACAGGCCCGCATCAACGGTGCAAAGTCCAAAGGCCCCGTCACGCCTGCAGGTAAGAAGCGCTCCAGCAGAAATGCCACCAGGCACGGCCTTTGCAGTTCGCTCCCGGTCGTCCTCCCGCACGAATCCAAGAAGCTCTATCGCAAGTGGCGTCGCGACTTCTTCCAGCGCTTTCAACCCACCACCCTCCAGGAGCAGCAACTCGTCCTCACCATGTTCCATGCCCAATGGAAACTCCGCCGCATCGAACTCCTCCAGACCCCGCTCTTCCAGGCGGAAGTGGACCGCATCGAACAGCGCCGCACCACCTCGCACCCCACGCCTTCCGCCGGCAGCATCAGCGCCAATACCCTGTTCCGGGCAGAATCCGCGGCATGGACCGAGTTCCGCCGCGCGCTCAAAACCCTGCTCGCCCTCCATGCCGAAGCCGCCATCGAAAATTGCGGAAACGAACCGAACGCGGCCCCGCTCTCCGAGCCCGCTAACCCATTGTTCTCAATAGAGATCGCCGATCCTCATCCCATCCCCAGCCAGTGCCCGGAATGTCCCGAAATGACCCCGAATCAACCGGATTCGTGCCGCAAAACCACCATTTCCGCACATCACCACGCTCCCGTTGCGGGCTCTGTCCGATCCTCCGTTCACCAAGGGCAAGCAAGCAAACACGGCGGTATAATCAAAAAAAGTGGACGTCTACGAAGAACTGGTGCGGCTCAGGCGCAGCGGACAGAAATGTGCCGTTGCCACCATTGTGCAAGTGAACGGCTCAATCCCCAGCTATCAGAGCGCGAAGCTATTGGTGCGCGAAGACGGCAGCATGGTCGGCACCATTGGCGGCGGATGCGTCGAAGCCGAAGTATGGAACGTCGCCCGCGAGGTCATGGAGACCGAGAAGCCCCGTCACCTTACCTTCAGCCTCGGACAGGACGCCGCCTACGACAACGGTTTGATCTGCGGCGGTCAACTGAACGTCTTCGTCGAGCCCGTGATGCCCCAACCGTTCGCCCACATCTTCGGCGCGGGGCACGTCTCGAAGAGCTTGTCGAAAGTCGCGACCATGGCCGGATTCGCCACCATTGTCATCGACAACCGCGAGCAGTTCGCCAACCTCGAACGGTTCCCGGAAGCGGATCAGGTGCATGCCGAAGAGTATGAGGATCTGTTCCCGAAGCTGTCCATCAATGAGAGCAGCTACATCATCATTGTGACCCGCGGCCACCGGGACGACATGCGCGTTCTGCGTTGGGCCATCCAAACTCCAGCCCGCTACATCGCCATGATCGGCAGCAAGCGCAAAACGATCAGCGTCATGAAGGAACTGGAGAAGGAAGGTATCGCGCGCGAGGCGTTCGACAAACTGCATGCGCCGATGGGCCTGGATATCGGAGCAATCACGCCGGAGGAAATCGCGGTCTCGGTGGTGGCGGAGATGATCGCCGTCCGCCGCAGCCCCGATTCGGCATGGCGCGATGCCTCGAAGTCAATTTTCGTCAATGAGAAACTACGCGCGGTATTGAAGTGAAGTTTGCCGCTTTGATTCTTGCCGGCGGCGCGTCCCGTAGGATGGGCCGGCCGAAAGCCCTGTTGCCTTATTCCGGCGCAACGTTCGCGGACCGTCTGGTTCGTGTGTATGCATCCTGTTGCGATCCCGTGATCCTGGTCCTGGGACATCAGCACGAGTCGATTCGCAAGGGGCTTCAGTCAAATGGGCTCCAGTCCAACGCGCGCATCGTGGTGAATCCCGATCCCGAGCGCGGGCAATTGAGTTCGATGCAATGCGGCTTGCAGGTCATGCCTGCGGACATCGAAGGTTTCGTATTCACGCCCGTCGACTATCCGGCGGTACGCGAAGACACGGTTCATCTCCTGCTGAACCGCATGCATGAGGCAAACGCGAAGTGCGCGATCCCCCGTCACGAGGGGCGCAAAGGGCATCCCGTGGCGTGCCACGCGAGTCTGATTGCGGAGTTTCTTACGCTGCCCGCCGATGGTCAGGCGCGCGACGTGGTGCGCCGTCACCGCGACGAAACGATCTATGTCGACGTGGAGGACCCGGGCATCGTGAACGACGTGGATGACCCGGCGGCGTATGAGCGCCTGCTCGCCGAGGTTGCGCCGTCATGAAGAAGAAGCTGATTCTCGGAACGCTACTCGCCGTGATTGTGCTCGCGGCGCTGGTTCCCTTTCTCAATGCCGACGCTTTCAAGGACCGCATTCACCGCGCGATTGAACAGTCGCTCGGCCGCAGAGTCGACATCTCAGGCGAGGTGCATTTCAGCGTGTGGAACGGGCCGGGCTTTTCCATCGCGGATGTGGTGATCCACGAGGATCCCGCGGCGGGCATTGAGCCATTTGCCTATGTCGCTTCGCTGAATGCCACCATCCGGCTGAGCAGCTTGTTGGGCGGCAAGTGGGATCTCTCGCGCATCGTTCTGGATGAGCCCACCGTAAATCTTGTGAAGTACAGCGGCGGTTGGAATGTGCAGCCGCTCTTGCGGAGGACGCCATCGGGGCCGCAGGGCGAGATACCGGAGATTCGCGTGCGCGGCGGAAGGCTGAACTTCAAGATCGATGATACGAAGCTGGTTCTCTATTGTGCGAATGCCGACGTTGACGTGACGCCGAATGGCAACTCATCGGTGAGACTCCGCTTCTCAGTGGAGCCTTCGCGCACCGACCGCGCCGCGCAGGGTTTCGGAACGCTTAGCGGCAGCGGTCTCTATCGCTGGTTCGCGGAAAAGCCCGCGGAACTGGATGTGGATCTCGACCTGGAGCGAAGCGCGCTTGCCGATATCGCGACACTGTTCAAAGGCAGCGGAACGGAAGTGAGCGGATTCCTCGCCACGCAGGCAAAGATCCAGGGTCCGCTCGATGCGGTACAGATCGAGGGCCGGCTGCGGCTCGAGGATATTCAACGCTTCGACCTGCTGCGGGCAGGCGGCGGAGCCTGGCCAGTCCAATATCGCGGAACACTCAACTTCCCGGCAGGCGAGTTGGAGTTGCGAACGCGGGCACCCGGTAACCCTGAACCGTTTCGTCTCAAGCTACGGGCACAGGCATTGTTCTCGACCCCGAACTGGGGCACCATCGTGGAATTCCACGAACTGCCGGTCGGCGCGCTGCAGGACGTGTCTCAGTATCTGAGTGTCGATCTTCCGGAACGTGGCGGATTGGACGGCAAGCTGAGTGGAGTGTTGGGATATTCGCAAGGCCGTGGGCTGCAGGGCATGGTCCGCATGCCTGAGGCGTCTCTGAAGCTGTCCGACGGCATCGCGAAGATCAGCGACGCGGTCTTGAGCGTGGACGGAGGGCAGTTGCGAATGCGGCCCGCCCGGCTGGATCTTGGCGACGGCGTCAGCGCAGTGGTGGAGGCAAGTTACAGCGCCTCGCAGCAGACACTTCTTTGGAAGAGTGGCGACGGTCCGCTCCAGATCGCGGCCGTGGTCGCGAGCCAGCGGCGTCTGCTCGGCGTGCCTGGAGTTCCCGCTCTCGACATGTTCACGGGCGGTACCTGGCAGGGCGCGATCGAGTACACCAAGAAGGCGGACGCGGCTCCGGTTTGGAACGGCGGCTTCACGATCCGCGGGGCTAAGATGGCCGTGGATGGCATGGCTGTTCCCGTCGAGATCAAATCGGCGACCGGTGCGCTGGTGCAGAACCGGCTGGCGCTGGATGCCATCCAGGGCTCGGCGGGCGCAACGCAGTTCCGCGCTTCTCTGCGTGCGGATGGAACGCGGCCGGCGAAGTTGCGGGTGAACATCGACGAGTTGGACGCGGGTGAACTCGAGCGCATCTTTCTGCCCACCCTCAAACGAGGAACGGGCATTCTACGAACTCTGAGCTTCCGTGCGCAGCCGTTGCCGGAGTGGTTGAAGAGCCGCAGGCTGGATCTGCAAATCCAAATCGCGACGCTTTGGCGGGGCGATACGTGGCTCGGATCGCTCGAAGGCACAGGCGTTTGGGATGGCGCGCAAATCACGTTGCCCGCGGCGAGATGGGAGCGTGACGACGCCACCGCCACGGCGGAGATTGTCGTTCGTCTGGCCCGGAGCGAGCCGGCGTATCGCATCACCGCGGATGTGAAAAGCCTCGCGTGGATGGGCGGCGAACTCGATGGAGCGTTGAGGGTCGAGACCACCGGAACGGGGTTGGCGCTGCTGCGCAATGCGAAGTCGTCAGGGAAGTTCCTGGGACGCAATCTCGCACTCGGCGCCGAGACCGATGTCGCTTCCATGACCGGCGCCTACGAGTTCACCGGAGCGCGCTCGCCATCCGTGAAGTTCACCGCCATGGAAATGGTGACCGGCGCCGAGACCTTTACTGGCCAGGGCGGGTCGGAAAGCGATGGAAAGCTCGCCGTCGAGTTGAGCAGCGCAAGTAAGCGGAAGCTGCGCATGGCCGGCACCATGTGGCCGTTTCAACTGGAACTTGCCGCGCGTTGAAGTATGCCCTCCCGCACAACAAAGAAAGATGACCGGCGCTATCCCGCTCGTCCCATCCTCGGCGTCGGCGCGCTGATCTTCTCAAGGAATCGGATTCTGCTGGCCGAACGAGGCAAGCCTCCGCTCATGGGTTACTGGTCGTTGCCTGGTGGCGTCCTCGAAACCGGCGAGCGTCTGGAAGACGGCATTCGCCGCGAGGTGCTGGAAGAGACGGGTTTGATTGTAAAGCCACTCGAAGTGGCTACGATCTTCGAACGCATCATGCCCGATGCCGAAGGCCGCACCGAGTATCACTATGTACTCGTCGACTATGTGTGCCGCGTCACGGGCGGCGACGCGAAGCCCGCATCGGACGTGAGCGCGCTTGCCTGGGTGGAAGAGAAAGACCTCAACAAGTACAAGTTGACCGAGGGCACATTGCCCGTCATTCGGAGAGCGTTTCGTCAGCGAAGGAAGAAGAAGTCATGATCAATACCAGCGCCGACTTTCTGGAATTCGAGCAGATGAGAGAACTGCTGGGGCGCTATGTGGGCAGTGCGCAAGGCCACGAAGAGTTGCGACGGCTCGCGCCGCAAACCGACCGCAAGCTGCTGGAGGACACGCACGCCATCACGGCGGAAGCGATCGACTATCTGAAGAGCGCAAACCGTCCGCAGACCGTGGCTCGGGGCGCCGTGGTGCGGCTTCGCTTCACTGACATCCCCGATCTGCAGGAGGCCGCGCAGAAGCTTCGCATTGAAGGCGCGGTGTTGGATGGCAAGGAGATCTTCGACCTGCTTGCTTTGGTGGACCGGGCATCCGATGCACGCATGCTGCTGACGTCCGCCGCCGGCCAGTATCCGAGGCTGGCCAAGAAAGCTTCGGCGATGGGTGACTTGCGCGGATTGGT
>JAEUQE010000869.1 GCA_016789785.1 Bryobacterales bacterium | reverse complement strand
TCGAATAGCCCGCGGACCTCCCGCGCAATCGCCCTCTGCCGCTCGTAGTCGGGCCCATAGATCTCCGCCACCAGCACAGATTGCACCGGCGGGCCGGGTGGCACCTCCAGCACTTTCACGTTCGCTCCGAAGGGTCGGCCGATGTCCTGGACCGCGGCACGAATCCGTTGAGCGATATCATGGCTTTGCGTCTTCCGTTGTTCCTTGGCCACCAGATTGATTTGAATGTCGGCCTCGTACGGTTGGTCGCGCAGATAGTAGTGCCGCACCAGTACGTTGAAATTGAATGGCGAGGCCGTGCCGACATAGGCCTGGTAATCGCGGGTTTCCGGAATCGTGCGCACGTACTGCGTCAAGGCCTTCGTCACCCGGGCTGTTTCCTCAAGCGTCGTGCCCTCCGGCATATCGATCACCAGCTGCAGCTCGCTCTTGTTGTCGAACGGCAGCATCTTCACCACCACCGCCCGGGTATAGAACAGCGCAATCGACCCGACCAGCAACAGCGCAATGACCGCCAGCACAAGATAGGCGATGAGCGGATGCGACAGCACCGGAGCCAGGAGCCGTTGATACAGGCGATAACTGCGGCTGCCCTCGAACGCGTCGTGATCGACCCCGGCCATGTGCACACCGAGCCGGTAACAGGTCTGGCAAAACCAGGGGATGACAATGAACGCGACGAGCAGAGACACGAACATGGCAATCGACGCATTCACCGGGATGGGCCGCATG
>JAEUQE010000868.1 GCA_016789785.1 Bryobacterales bacterium | reverse complement strand
GTACGAGTCGATCGCGCCCTTGCCTTGAAGATGCTCCCGCATGTGATCAGCGAGCCGTGGGTCGGTGAGACCGGATTCGTGATTGCGAGTGAGCTTGCCGCGGCGATTCTTGAAAGCGATCCCAAGTCCGCAGAGATCCTGATGCTCGCAGCCGTACGCCAACAGCCGAACATCGCACTGCGGTCATATCGTGACTATGCGGAGCAGTTCCCATTCGCGGAGAAGCTGCTCACGGAAGCGATCACTCTGGAGCCTGCGGAAGCGGGTGGAATCGCGATGTCGGCAACGCGCACCGGGCAAACACTTCGCGACCGGCTGGCGCAGACTTCCATTCCGTGGGCGCCGGCGATTTTGAAAATCGCCGATCGCCCGGACCTCGACCGTCCAACGAAGATCCGTGTGGCTTCGCTGGCTCCCGTACTCGACAAGCTCACCGAGGAAGGCGCGATCCGGTCAGCGCGAAGTGCACCCGCTTACTTCCGGGCATTGCTCGCGCATCGAAAGCAAGCCGCGGTGCGGCGGGCGCTTGAGGATTTCAGCCAGCGCACAATGGTCGAGTTGCGCCAAAGCGGAGGACGAAGCTCTGAGTTGATGCAGTACTCTGCATCGGAGTTGTACTCGCTGATTGTGTATGGGCGCAGTGAACTCAACAAGGATTCGTTTCAGGCCGTGTTTGACGTGTTGCTGCCGAAGTTAAGAGCGTCGCGCCTGCTGCCG
>JAEUQE010000867.1 GCA_016789785.1 Bryobacterales bacterium | reverse complement strand
CGGCAGCAGGCGCGACGCTCTTAACTTCGGCAGCAACACGTCAAACACGGCCTGAAACGAATCCTTGTTGAGTTCACCGCGGCCATAGACAATGAGCGAGTACAACTCCGATGCGGAGTACTGCGCCAGCTCCGAGCCGCGGGCTCCGCTTTGGCGCAACTCGACCATCGTGCGCTGGCTGAAATTCTCGAGCGCCCGCCGCACCGCGGCATGCTTTCGATGCGTGAGCAAGGCCCGGAAGTAATCAGGCGTACTACGCGCTGCCCGGATCGCGCCTTCCTCGGTGAGCTTGTCGAGTACGGGAGCCAGCGAAGCCACACGGATCTTCGTTGGCCGGTCGAGGTCCGGGCGATCGGCGATCTTCAACAGCGCCGGTGCCCACGGCACGGAGCTCAGCGTGAGCCGATCGCGAAGTGTTTGACCGGTGCGCGTTGCCGACATCGCGATTCCTCCTGCTTCCGCAGGCTCCAGAGTGATCGCTTCCGTGAGCAGTTTCTCCGCGAACGGGAACTGCTCCGCATAGTCACGATACGACCGCAGTGCGATGTTCGGCTGTTGGCGTACGGCTGCGAGCATCAGGATCTCGGCGGACTTGGGATCGCTTTCGAGAATCGCCCCGGCAAGTTCACTCGCAATCACAAATCCGGTCTCACCGACCCACGGCTCGCTGATCACATGCGGGAGCATCTTCAAGGCAAGGGCGCGATCGACTCGTAC
>JAEUQE010000866.1:261-719 GCA_016789785.1 Bryobacterales bacterium | reverse complement strand
CATCGATAAAATCGTCGCCCGCGTCGGGCGACGTATCGATGAATCCTCGCCGATGGTGGATGCCAGATTGGAGGACGGATCTCGTGTAAATGCCATTATTCCTCCGCTTGCGCTCGATGGTCCGATTGTATCCATCCGGAAGTTCTGTCGAGAACGATTGCAGCTGGAGCACTTGGTGGCAGGGGGAGCGTTGACCCCAGAGATCGGCGAAATGCTCAAGGCAATGGTCTGCGGGCGGTTGAATATTCTCATCGCCGGCGGCACCGGTTGCGGGAAAACCACGATGCTGAATCTTCTGTCAGGATTTATTCCGGCGGAGGAACGGATCGTCACGATCGAAGACGCCGCCGAACTACAGCTGCGTCAGGATCACGTGGTACGGTTGGAAACCAGACCCTCCAATGTGGAAGGAAAGGGGGAGATCACGCAGCGGGATCTGGTCCGCAACAGTTTGCGGA
>JAEUQE010000866.1:0-251 GCA_016789785.1 Bryobacterales bacterium | reverse complement strand
GCCGGAAGCCTTGGATATGCTGCAAGCCATGAATACCGGTCATGACGGATCGCTGGCCACGATTCACGCCAATAGCGCCCGAGACGCGGTCACGCGCATCGAAACTATGGTGGCGATGGCCGGCCTCAATCTGCCCGTTCACATGCTGCGGCACTACGTCGCCTCCGCCCTGGACGTCATTGTGCATCTGAGCCGGCTCTCGGACGGAACCCGAAAGCTTATGAGTGTGCAGGAGGTCGTGGGTATGGAAC
>JAEUQE010000865.1 GCA_016789785.1 Bryobacterales bacterium | reverse complement strand
ATGGCGGCTCCAGGACAATCCGGTATTCCCTCCCGCCTTGCCCACTACGAGATCACCGGCGAACTCGGGCAAGGCGGCATGGGCGCCGTCTACAAGGCCATCGACACCAAGCTAGGCCGTCCGGTCGCGCTGAAAGTTATCGCGCGCAGCACCATCACGGAGGAAGACCGCCGCCGCTTCGCCCGCGAGGCCAACGCCGCCAGCGCCCTCAACCACCCCAACATCGTCACCATTTACGCCTACGATTCCGTGGACGGAACCGATTTCATCGCCATGGAGTTGATCGAAGGCGACACCCTCGACCGCTACTTTTCCAATCGCTCTACCCTGGCGCCGCTGGAAATTCTCCGCCAGGTGGCCGCCGCCCTGGCCGCCGCCCACGCCGCCGGCATCGTGCACCGGGACCTCAAACCGGCCAACATCATGATCAATCCCTCCGGCCTGGTAAAGGTTCTCGACTTCGGACTTTCCAAGCGCCAGGTGCTTGCCGGAGAGCATACGGAAACCGTGCTTACACGGGCGGGCGCGGTGGTCGGCACCCCGGCCTATATGTCGCCCGAACAGGCCCTTGGCGAGCACACCGATTGGCGCACCGACATCTTTTCCTTCGGCGTCATTCTTTACGAAGCGGTTTGCGGCAAGCGGCCCTTTCAAGGCCGCAATGTCATGGCCGTTCTGCACGCCGTTGCCAACACGCCGCACGATCCGCCAGCCAACGC
>JAEUQE010000864.1 GCA_016789785.1 Bryobacterales bacterium | reverse complement strand
TACGACGACATGGTGCTGGCAAAGACGCAGATCCGCGCCCGCATTGAGGCCGACAATCTGCAGCGCCAAAAGAAGATCGCCCAGTTGCAGGACTTCGTGCAGAAGTTCAGCGCCGGCACCCGCGCCAGCCAGGTCCAATCGCGCAAGAAGGAAATTGAGCGTCTGCAGACCAGCGATCTGTCGCGTTCCAACATCGCCCGGCCGTTCATCAAATTCCACATGAAGCGGCCCAGCGGCCGGGTGCCGCTGGAGGTGAAGGATTTCGGCCGCGCCTACGACAGCAACAAGATCTTCAGCGGCTTCACCGGCATGTTCGAACGCGGCGAAAAAATCGCCGTGCTTGGCCGCAACGGCGCCGGCAAGACGACGCTATTGAAAGCTCTGCTTGCCAACGGCCCCGGCCCGTTCGACAAAGAGCCGGACCTGGCCAGCGGCGGCGGCGTGGTCACCTGGGGCCACGAAGTGCAAATCGGCTACTTCGCCCAGGATCATCGCGAGACCATCACGCCCGGCATGGTGGCCCATGAATGGCTGCACCAGTTCGACCCCCAGGCCAGCCGCGAAGAGATCCGCGGCGTGCTGGGCCAAATGCTCTTCGCCGGGGAAGAAGGCATGAAGCCCACCGAAGCGTTGAGCGGCGGCGAAGCCGCGCGGCTCATCTTCTGCCGCCTGATGCTGGAAAAACCGAACGTCCTGGTGATGGACGAACCCACCAACCA
>JAEUQE010000863.1 GCA_016789785.1 Bryobacterales bacterium | reverse complement strand
AAAGGCCAGGAGAACATGTGGTGGGCTAATGTGGAGACGAAACCCTACGGCGGCTACCCCCAGCATTGGGACGTTAAGACCCTGAAGCTGCTGCAAGAGGCCAATCCCGATGCCCAGACCTGGACGCCGGGGGACGGCACCGATCCACGCCAGCCCTACGGGACCTTCGACGGAACAACGATTTTTGAAGCCGCAGAAAAGATGCTGACCCCGGACAGCACGCGCGTGTTGGGTTATCTGCCCCGGGACGAGGAATGGATCAATCCGAATATCTACGAGGACAATCCATCGGGCAATACGGGGACAAAGGGCCAGTATGACCCCAGCGGCACCTCGCTGCCGGAGCACAAGACCTGGTTCTTCTACCTGGCGCGCATCTGCAACCACTGCCAGTATCCGGCCTGCGTCGCGGCATGCCCGCGCAAGGCGGTGTACAAGCGTCCGGAAGACGGCATCGTCCTGATCAACCAGCAGGAGTGTCGCGGCTATCGCAAATGTGTCGAGGCTTGTCCCTATAAGAAGTCGATGTATCGGGGGAACACGCGCATTTCCGAGAAATGTATCGGCTGCTACCCGCGGGTTGAAGGCTCCGATCCCGAGAGCGGCGGCGTGCCAATGGAAACGCGCTGTATGGCCGCCTGTATCGGCCAGATTCGTATGCAGGGAACCGTTCAGTTGAACGAGGACGGCACCTGGGCCGAGAATCGTTACCACCCCCT
>JAEUQE010000862.1 GCA_016789785.1 Bryobacterales bacterium | reverse complement strand
CAGGGTCCGACCCGCGCCCTTGTCGGCGTCGACCGGATGAAAGTAACAGAGGTTGGTCATGCCGTGACGCTGGAACAGCGCCAGTGTGTGATCGCGGAACCGTGCATCCAGTGCGGCGATACCACCGACCGGGGTGGTGTAGGTGCGCAGCTCGAACACCCGGGCGGGCGTGGCGGCCGAGGCTTTCACCGCGGGGGAATAGTCCGTGGCCGCGAGGAACACCGACTCCACCTTCGCCACGATCTTGCCGTTCACCTCGCTGGCCGTGCGCACCTCTTTCCAGACCGGATCGCTGCTAAAGGCCTTCCAGGAAGCGGCGGCCGCCTCCCGACTCGCATGGGCGAGCAGATAGATCAGCTTTTCGCCGGCGCCGTTGGCTGCGTCGGTCGGCACCCAGTAGCCGACATTCGTCATGCCATGCTTTTCGAACAGCCGCGTGGTGTGGTTCCGGAAGCGGGCGAGGACGTCCTCGAACTTTCCGGGATGGGCAGTGTAGGTGCGCAGCTCGAAGACGCGCGTCTCGGGTGCGGCGGCATGCAGGTGCGGGGTGAGGCAGGGGCAGCCGAGGGCGGCGGCCACGAGGCCCAGGGCAAGGAAGGTACGGCGGGTCGTCATAGGAAGCGGCCTGCGTCATGGCAGGTCCGGGGAATGCCGGCAACCGGTAACCCGCAGAATTCCTGACACCCGGGCCAGCGGTCCCCTTTCCGATGTAGGCGGGG
>JAEUQE010000861.1 GCA_016789785.1 Bryobacterales bacterium | reverse complement strand
GAAGAGAGCTTCGCGCAGTTCGGCGGCATCGCCGAAGGTTTCGAGGACGAGGAGATCGACTCCGGATTGGACGAGGAAGGCGGCTTGTTCGGCGAAAGAGGCGCGGGCTTCGGCGAAGGAGGTGGGGCCGAGAGGTTCGAGACGGAGGCCGAGGGGGCCGATGGCTCCGGCGACGAAGGCGCGGTCCTGGGCGGCCTCACGGGCGAGGCGGACGCCGGCTTCGTTTTCGCCGGGGATGACCTGGAATTCGAGGATGCGGGGCACGCCGCGAGAGGCATCGCCGAGGGAGTAGGTGGAAACAAATCGCATCGTTTGTGTTTCGCCCTGAAAGAAGGGAACTCTGGTGAAGGGGCCCTGGCCGCCGGCGGCATTGCATTCGGCGATAACTGGCATGAAGCCGGCCAGTTGCTGTTCGAGGATGCGCTGGGCGCCGACGGCTTTGCGATTGGCGATGACACGGGCGTTGGTGCGGCTGAGGGCGGTGAGGCCGGCGCGCATGGCGGTGAGCACTCCGGCGACAAGCAGAGAAAGCAGGGTGACGGCGATGAGCAGTTCGAGGAGGGTGACACCGGCGCGGGGGCGTTTCATGGGCGGATCAAGCCTCCGGCGATGTCTTCGGGCTGAAGCAGCGTAGTCTTGTAGCCTTCGAGGGAGAAGGTGCGGCGGCGGCTGCCATCGGTCCACCAGATTTCGCATTCGACGCGCTCGAGGATGGCCATGC
>JAEUQE010000860.1 GCA_016789785.1 Bryobacterales bacterium | reverse complement strand
CCAGCAACTGTACCGCTGAAGCGCTCTTCGGCGCATGCTTTGCCGCCCGCCATTCCAGCAGGGTCAGAAAAGGCCGCGGATCGATGCCCAGGTGCGCCTTGGCCTGCTCCAGAATCCCGGGACGGGCAAACGGGACGTCATGGCCGGCCAGCCGCAACGCATGCCGCAGCAGCACGAGGAACGTGGTTACGGATTCGGCCATGAGGCGGCGCAGCAGGTCATCATCGAACATCACGCCCGCGGCCTTCTGGCGGAGTCGCAGGAGCTTCGCGCGCAATTCATGCTCGACCTGCGAGCGGTAAAACGAATCGTCAATCTCGAGCGGCTCCACCACATCAATGCCGTGCAGCACACGCCGACGCTCCTTCATGTCGTGGAACTCGATGGGGAAGCAATCGGTGGAATTGCGCACCTCTTCCTCCGACAACAGGAGCGGCGAAGGATTGTGCTGTCCGCGCCACCAGTGAAAGACGGGCTCAGAATCGCGCAGTTCCGCCACAGTGATGCGGCGCAGCACGCACAGGACATTGAGGTCGGAATAGTTGCCGTCGTATTCGCCGCCAGCCGCCGAGCCATAGAGCACAATGGACACCAGCCGGTCGCCGAAGGTCTTCGTCATGCGCTCCACCAATTGATGCAGTACCTTGTCCATGCGCAATCTCCTTACCAATCGCTGGAGGCTCCGCCGCCTCCCGAATCACCGCCGCCCAATCCGCCGAAG
>JAEUQE010000085.1 GCA_016789785.1 Bryobacterales bacterium | reverse complement strand
CATCCGACGACACATCGCGCCCGCCCAGATCAAGTTTCAGGTTCCATGAGCGGGATGTCGCCCCGCTCGGGGGCTGACGGCTGAGCGCTGATCGCTTCTCTCTACGGCAGCTTCCGCTTCTGGCGGTAGCGCCCATCGAACAACACGGACCAGTTGCGCCCGCCGTCGGGAGAGAGTTCCCACAGTTGCCGCACGTCGCCATCGTCCACAGGCGTGAAGCTCATGCGCTCCTGAATGCGCCGGCCTTGCTGGTCGTATTCGCGCGTGAAATGCATCGCTCCGTCGCGCAACTCGCCCGTGAAGTCGAGCACCTGTCCGTTGTCTGTTACGTAAATCTGCCGCCATTTCCCACTCGCCGGGTCCAGAAAGGTGAAGCTTTTGGCGCGGCCACGATTGCCATTGTGCGGCACCCAGTTTTCCATTACCACACAACCATCCAGAATCCCCAGAACCTCGTTCGAACCCGAAGGCGCGCCGTCACTCATCCGAGTCACATTCCATTCTCCGATCCAGAAATCAAACTCGCGGAACCTGGCATTCGTCATGCACGGCTTTCCGTTCAGGTCAATACTGTGGGCGATGCCTCCGAAGCGCGGGTCGCGGCGGGCGTTGTTGAAGTCAGAGTCATTGAGTAACAGCGCGAGATTGGCGAATCCCGTGTCGGCGGCCTGCTGGAGCCAGTCAGCGGCCATCGAAGGGTCGTTCTTCATCGACCAGGCCCTGGCGATGCGGAAAAGCGGTGCCGGTGCCGGCTGATAGTTCGCGCGGCGGGCCTCTTCAAACAGGCGGATCGCGTCGTCATAGCGCGCCGCCGAGTGCGCCGCAAGCCCATCATTGAAGGCCTGTGTGCCGGGTGGCTGCGCGAGGGAGAGTGCGGGAACGAAAAACGAGAGAAGGAGGAATCGAAGCATTGAGAGTAAGTATAGAGGCACGGCGCCGGACTTACTCAGGCAATGCCGCCAGTGGCGCTCCCGCAGTGGCGGACTGGCGGCGGTGAGGGCCAAGTGGCGGAGGGCTCAGGCCGGTACCGCGAAGCCCTGACCCACTACTTCGAGAAACGCCCGCGCGGCATGGCTCAGCGCGCGCCGGGCGGGATAGACCAGGCGAATCTTGCGCTCCATCACGATCTCCTCCACGCGGACCTCAGCCAGCGACCCTTGTTCCACATCCTGTTCCACACACATCCGCGGCAGAAACGCGACACCTTCATTGCGCTGCACCATCCGCCGGATGGTCTCCACGGTCGGCATCTCCACGTCCATGTTCAGTGGAACTTTGTGCCGCAGAAACTCCCGGATGACGACGTCGCGGTACGGCGAGATGACGTTGTGCGCGACAAAGGTCTCCATGCCAAGTTCGGTGATGGAGACGGAGTCGCGGCGGGCAAACCGGTGCTGCGGGCTTACTACGAAGGATAAGTGGTCCGTGTAAATGATACTGGATTCGAGCCTTTCGTCGGAAGGGTCGTAACTGATGACGCCAAGTTCGAGGTCACCGTCGATAAGTTGGGCGGGAATGCGGCTGGAAAGCGCGCGCCGCACCTGAACCTTCACGCGGGGATAGAGCCGCCGGTACTGCTCGATGTGACGCAGCAGATAGAGCGACGTCGACTCATTGGCGCCGATGATCAGACGGCCCGCGGAGTTGTCGCGCAGCTCCGCCAGGGCGTTCTCCAGTTCACGCTCCAGATTTTCAAACCGGCGCGCGTACTCAAGCACGATCCGCCCGGCGTCCGTGAGGAGGAGTTCCTTGCCGGAACGGTCGAGCAGCTTCTCGCCCATCTGCGCTTCCAGCCGCTGGATGGCGAGCGACACGGCAGGTTGGGTTCGAAGCAGCTTTTCTCCCGCCCGGGAGAAGCTCTTCTCATTTGCGACCGCGAGGAGGACTTTGAGGGGGTACAGCTCCATTTACGTGAATGCGACTGCGCCTTTCTATAAGTCCAGTTTATGCGAGGGGCGGGAGGAGACGCAAGCGGTGAAGCGGTGGCCTTGCGCGAGCGCCCATTCGTAGTCTTGAAAGCGGAGGCGGGCGGCAGCGGGCATCGTGGCGTTCGGCGATGGAAGGCGGTGAGCAAGCGGGTTTCGGAGTCGGCGACCTTCTCATCAATCCGGGCTTCGATGCGAGCTTTGGAAGCGCCGATCAGGCGAGCGATGGACCGTGTGCGGCGTTGAGCTCAGCGCGGGTAGCAGCGGTTGAATCGTTGTCCGAGGGAGGCCGGGGGGAGGCGCAACGCGGCGGCTGAAGCTTCGCGTTCTTCGAGCTTGGTCACTCGATCGGAAACGGATTCCATTTCGAGATCGATCGCGCGCGGAGTTGTTCGAGCATCTCGGCGCGCGTGCGAGTATCCGCCTCGTCAACCAGTGATGATGCGTTCCTCTGCGGCGTTGAGTTCGGCGCGGGTAGCAGGGGTTGAATCGTTGTTCAAGTGTGGCAATTCCTGTCTGTGCGCAGCGCGGCAGTATCGGTCTTGTCAAGCATAGGGGCCTTCGGATTCCTGATAACGAATATTACGTCAACTTCGGGTCCTCAACCGCACTCTCTGACAATCGCCCAACTCTCCAACAATCTGAAGGAAGCCGAACTGAGAATTCTGCTATGGCTCGATGCCCTCAACCCAGGACCGCCTCACCAAACACTTTCCATTTCCAGCCGCAAACTTGCTGAACTATCGGGGGTTGCGCGGTCAAACGTAGTTCGAGCCCTCGACTCCCTCGCAGATCGCCGCTTGATCAGCGTTCGCCCCGGCACAGCCACTCAGCCGGCCGGGATTCTGCTCAACTACGTCAAAACCACCGTTATGGGTGGTCCTGTTCTAGGACCACCCACCTGGTCTCAGAACAACACCACCCTGGACCTGTTTCAGGACCACGGTGGTCCTGTTGCAGGACCACCCCCGACTGAAAACGCGGGACTTGCGCCCGCCGCGCGCTCCGTCGATATCGACGAGTCTTCGACTCGGACAATCGATCGACTCCTTTCCGCCACCCCTGCGAAGGCCGATCCGGACTTGCTCAGCCAGGCGCGGAAGTGGTTACATGGCTATCAATGCAAGTTCGGTCCTGACCGCGATCCGCACCCGCCAGACGATCGCATCCTGTCTCAATTCCTCGCCGTCGCTCCTTGGGAGCAGCTTCTCCGGCTGATCTACGATTTGATGGCTGAGCGCAAGCAGCCCGGCTCGTCATACGCGTGGTACGTATCGGTTGCCCTGCAGCGGATCCACGGCATACAGCCCCAGGTCCTGAAGCAGCGCCGTGCCGAGTTGCGCATCGTGAAGCACACGCCGAAGCAAGCAGCCGCGGCCGCCGCATCAGCCAGTTCCCTACCCCAAGCCCCCTCATTGGACTTACCACCCGATCCAGATTTCTCCGCGGATTTGTTAAAGTCCGTCGCGAACAGCACACGAGGGCTGAAGCGATGAGCCCTTCACACCGAACCCGTGAGCATGACCTCCCACATCGAACAGATCCGCGCCCTTCTGGACGCGATCGAGCGCGCCGAACCGCAAGCGCCGGCAGACCTCGCACCAGGGGACATCGTTCAAGTCCATCCCGATGCCGACACCACCTTCGGCGGCTTGCTCATGCGAGTCACTCGCGTAGGCGTTCGCAAAATCGAAGGCTACTTGTTGCTTCCGCGTCGAGGTGGATGCCGTGACACCTGGACCAGCTTCTCCGCTCCAGAGCTCACCCGAATTGGAAAGCTCATCCACACAGAGCCCCGCTTCGGCTTCCGCGCCTTCGGCAGCCGCGACGAATGCGGCGTCGCCGACCAATGCCTCTATGCCACCGGCGAGCGCGAACGCGCGTCCGCAGATGACCGCGGAGCAGATCGAGTCCGCACTTGAAGAGTTGCTGCAGCAACACGCGGTCCGGATACGGCCGTGTCGAAGATGCGGCGCCGTGCTGTACTTCCTCCGCACCGAGGCTGGCAAGTTGAAGCCGGTCACACGAGACGGTGTGAGTCACTTCCTCACCTGCCCATTCGCAAGCGAATTCTCAGGCAGGAACCAGGTCAGTGACCAGGTGAAGCAGCAGCAGCTTTTCGAAACGTCACCGCGACCTCGATAGTAAGCTGAGTAACACAGGGAGAATCAGCGCCGCGCTGCTACGCGCCCGCGCCTCACGCCGTCGACCACCGGCGCCCCCACTTCTGCAAACTGTTTCGGCGATCCCGCTTCCGCGTCCAACGTCCACGCGGACCAAGTGAGATCGCCTTTTTCACAAGGAGTTACTCATGCCGAAAAAGCCACGCGAGAACGAAGGCACCATCACCACCAGATCAATGAAGACGGGACGCTTCACGCCACACGCAGACGCGCCCGGCGTTGTCGGAGTAGCAAGGCCGGCCGTCACAAAGGAAGGGATCGTTGCCCTCAACCATCCATCCACGCGGAAGAGCAAAACAAAAGCCCGCAACATGGACCAGGTCAAGCTCACCGGACGCGAAGCGATTGACCCACACGAGGAAGGCGCATGAGCCTTGCAAGCATCATCCGCAAGTGGCAGCCGAAAGAGCACTGGTGGATCCGCAGCTTCCGCGTACCGCGCATCCTGCAGCGGATGCGGATCGTTCCTCACCAGTGGATCTACGTCCAATTGCCGAGGCCTGCGTACGCGATCAAACGCGGCATATGCGGATTCTTCGGCCATCGCTTCGACGAGCTCGGCTTGTGTGTGTGGTGCGACCGTCCCAGGCGCGAGCCCCCGGCAGTGCGCGACCTCTGAGCAAGCGCGCCGTGCACGTCAGCGTGTGCGCGATCGCACACGCGTCCCGCACGCCGCGCCGCCTCTCCGGCGCCGGTAGCCGGGCGTCGACCGTGCCGACCGGCACGGCGCCGCAAGTGCGTTGGCCGAGCACGGGCCGTGCTTGGAGTGCAGCCGACCTTCGGGAGTGTGCGCGCTTGCACGTCCCGCGCCGGCAGCGGCCGCCGGCGACGTTCGCAGGTACGGCCGCGATCGCGGCCCGAGCCGCGCGCTGGGCCCGCCGCATGCGCGCGCAGGAGCTGCGTCCGCTTCCGCGCTTCCGCGTCGCGTGTGCGCGCTCCCGGACACGCAGCCAGGCGCGACACGCGCCCAGGCTGCTACACCCCGCCCCTGCCCCCCTGGCCCGCGCTCTCGCGCGCACCAGGGCCAACGCGATCCGTCGCAGCTTGCGTGTCAGCCTCGCGCTGTGACCTTCCCGCAGCTTCAGCGGCAGCCTCGCGCCGCCGGCCTTCGTCGTCGAACTCGAGCTCCACAAGTTGCCCCCATTGCCGAGGCGCACACAAGCGGCCCACCCGCAATTTGTCCGCATCGTCGTAGATCACGCCGAAGTCCGTCTCATCCTTCGTGGCCCGCTCCACCGCCCGCCACATCATCGTGCCTCCGAGAGACCAGTCCGTCACGTAAAGATCGCACGCGACGTACTCATCCTTCCGCAGCTCACTTAGTGGCAACCGCTGTTCATCCTCCGTCCACACGATGGAGACTTCGCGTGCAGCGGCCGCTTCCGCGGCTCGGATTGCGGCTTCCGCTTCCGCAAGCCGCTTCTTCCAGGTAACCAGCTTCATCGCCGCCCTCCCTTCGGTACGTTTGCTTGCTGCTCTTCCAACGCCTCAAGCCGCAATTCGAGATCTCTCGCCCCCAACGCTTCGGCTTGCTTCGAGAGGAGTTCGACAAATGCCCTTGCTTCAGAAAGGTCCAACTCTCCGGAGCCGGCCGCACTGATGACCGTTGCCATTGCCTGCGCGACATCGTCGATGCGCGTAAGCGGAGGCACGTCCACGTGCACATACCGGCCCGCGTTGCGAGGCAACAGCCGGTCCACCACCACCCGCATGCAGATTGTGTCCCCTTCCTTTGCCCGCTGCAGGAACGCTGAGAGGATCTCTTCCGCGTCCTCCTCCACCATCTGCTGCGCAAGCAGCGTTGCTCGGTTGCGCGACCCGCGAGGCCGACCGGCGGGATTGCCGCTTTGCCCGGGTTTCCACCGCGTAGGATTCGGACGTCCGCGTCCGCCTGTTTTTTCCCTGTTGTTATCAGGCATGAGAGGATGTTCCCATGAACCGCGTCTATCGCGATCGAGTCCTCTGCGTCGCCGGGCTCATTGGCAACGGCTACCGCGTCCGTCCAGGCGACACACTCCCGCATGGCTGGGCCGGTGGAGGCAGACGGCTCTACTTCCGTGTGTCAATCTCGCTCCTGAACGACGCCTACCGCTTTTTGCGAAATCTTGAAGCTGACGACGATGACGAAGACGCCGAAGACGCCGAAGACGCAGCAGCACTCACCGCGTAACAACGTCAGCAGCACTCACGCTCCGCACCGCGCCGCGTTCGACACTCGAGCTTCCAAGCTCCGATGCAGTTCCCTGCTGTCGTAGTGCAGCCGACCCTCGATAGCGCGCCATCCACGTCAGCGTAGGCGCGACACGCGCCCACGCGTCCCGGCTTCCGCGTCCGCTCTTCGCCGCGGCTGGCGGGCGATCGCATGCGCCGCTTCTTCGCGGCCACCTGCGCCGCAGAGCACGCGTCACCGTTTGAAGCTGCTCACGCTTGCGCCGGCGGGCAGTGCACGTGACCAGGCGCTACGGCGCCGCCGTCCTCGCTCGCTTGCAGTACCGCCGCCCCTTCCCATGCGTCGGCTGCGCTCCCGCTCCAGCGCTCCGCAAATGCATACTCCGATGCAACAGCTCAGTCATCGTGCTGCGCTCAGCCCATCACGGGCATTTGCTCCCCCGCTTCCGCTTCCGCTTCGCCGTTCTCACGCATGGGGGCGGCTCCATACTGCAAGGTCACTGCGGCCCAGGCACGCGCCTCGCTCGCAGTTCTTCTCCCCCCTCCGCCCCCCGCTGGGGGGAACGAAGGCTCACCTCCTGCAAGGGTCCGGAAGCGCACCGAACCAGGCGCGCGGGCAGGCGCGCGATCCGCGCCGCCGGCAGCGTGCTTGAGTAACACGCGCGATGCTCAGCTTACGCGTGCATATGTCGCACAGTAATTTACATGCTCAGGATGCCCACGAACACTAAGGTATCTCGCTGGAATGCCGATAAATACAGTAGATGGACGCTTACGAGTAAGGCAGTCCACACGGTATTTGACAACTGAATCGGAAGATAGGAAACGCCACCGCCCCGCATGCGCACACCGCACGCGACAACGCCCCAACGTAGGAAGCCAAGCCCAGAGGGAAACGAACGCTCCGGACCGCACGCCGCGCCATGTGGCCAGCCCTTGACCACACCCCCGCAACCCACAACGAAGGAAGGAAGAAACAACATGCCGAAAGTAACGTTCGAGCCGAATATGCCCGTAGCGGTAACCTTGCGAGCGCAACCACCGGAATTGGTCGACAGCCAATACAACGGCAGTGAGTACCTGTACAAGACTGCGGAAGGCCTGATGTATGTCCCCGTCCACGTGAAGGACCTCATCACCGCTTGCGGCGCCGCCGCAGGTAGCCGCATCGCAATCACGAAACGGAAACGCAAGATCGGCCAGCAATGGCACGAAGACTGGAGTGTTGAACCAGTCACCATCCCACCAATGCCTGAAACCCAGGCCAGCCAGGCGAACGCGAACCGCGCGAACCAGGCCAGCAGCCAGGCGAACACGCCCGCCGCCCTCGCACTGGGGAACCCTCTCGCTCAAGCGCTCGTGTTGGCGATCGACGCCGCAGTCATCGCTTCAGAACACGCCCGCGCCGTCGGGCTTGCCCTCGCGTGGCGTTCCGAAGACATCCGCGCCCTCGCCGCTACCATCCTCATCAACCGGGAGCGCAGAGCATGAAAACCTGTCCCCGCTGCCAAGGCCCCGTTATCTGGCCAGACCCCGCCATCATCCTCTGCGATGACTGCGAGTGTGCACTCATCCCCGCCAACTGGACACGCGACCAATACGACGACGAACGCAACTGGAGAACCACCCCATGCTTGACCAACAAGAACGCGAATACATCGCAGCAACCGCCGCGCTGATGCGCTGGACCGCAAGCGAAATCCAAACCTGCGTAGGGCAACTCCGCACGTTCCCCGCGCCACAAATCCACCTCATCGCGAACAAGATCGACGCCGAGACGGAAGCCCTCATTGAAGGCGCCGAAGCCATCGAACCTCTGACAAGGACCCCGCAATGACAGCAGCAGAATGGATCGCAGCAGAACGCGAACGCGCCGAATGGAATGCCATTGTCAGCCGCTCCCCGGAGGAGATCGAAGACGACCGCAGGGACGCTGAAGAGCGCCGACGCAAAGCACAAATCATCCAACTCACGCCCACTCTCGCCGCGCTGCACGAAGAAGTGGCCGCCCCGCCGGCGGCCGCTCCCGCGGCCCCCGCTCCGCGGCCCAGGCTCAGCCCATCGCAGGTTGCAACGATGCAGGCTTGCCCGGCCCGCTGGTACTACAAACACGCCCTCAAGCTGCCCGATCCGATGACGGCGCCGCTTGCCATCGGACGCGCTGTTCACGCCGGCATCGAAGCCGCGTTGACGGACTGCGATGCCATCGCCACATTCGAGCAAGAGTTCGATCGGTGCTGGAAAGAGATCCCCGCAGCTTCCACCGATCGGCAAACGGCGCATGACCGCGCAGCGGCCTATCTCGAAATCTGGATCCGCCAAGCCGCGCCGGCGATCGGCCAGGACGCCGATTGCGAACAGCAGTTGGAAGGCACCATCGGCGATGTTCCGGTCAAAGCAAAGGCCGACATCATCACCGAAAACGGACGCGTGATCGAAGTGAAAACCACGTACGAGAAGCCCCGCAGCTTGCCGGATCGCTACTACCTCCAAGCCATCACGTACGCCATGCTGGCCGAGCTCGACAGCGTACACGTGCACGTGCTCTGCGGTTCCCGCAGCCCCTCGCTGCAGCAGTTCAGCATCATCCGCACAAAGGACACGGACCGCTACGCCGAAATCCTCTACACCATGACCGCCGATCAGATCCAATCCGGACTCTACCCGCCGCGCAGAGGCGCCTCAGGGTGCAGCCGCACAAGCTGTGCCTACTGGCAACGCTGCATCCAGGACCACGGTGGAGATGTCCCGCAACTGTAAGACAAAAGAAAGCGCGGGCAACGCTCTAATGCTAAGCTTGCCCGCGCTCGATAAGATTAGTGAAGGAAGGTAATGCACACCATGAAACGCAAACCAGGCCGGCCCAGCAAGGCAAGCGAAGCCGCCCGCATCCTCGGAGCCCTCGGGGCTTCCAAAGGTGGCAAGGCAAGAGCCGCCGCGCTCTCGCCGGAACGCCGTACCGAGATCTCTCACCACGCTGGCCTTGCCAGCGTCGAACCTCGCATGCGTGCTGTGTCGCCAGCACGCCGCCGCGCCATCGCCCGCAAAGCCGCCGCCGCCCGCTGGGCCCGCAAAGGAGCCACCACATGACCGTTGACGAACGCATTGAACGTCTCGCCGAACGCCACGAAGCACTCACCATGAACGTGGAGCTGCTCACCGCCGATGTGCAGCAACTCACCGCTAACGTCGCCCGCCACGACGCGCATATGGCCAAGCTCGAAACCCACATGGCCAAGCTCACCGAGACAATGGACCGTCTCGGCAACATCGTCATCAGCCACGAACTCCGTCTTGACGCCCTCGACGGTGGCGAGCCCGAGTAACTACCTCAGCCAGGCGCAGGCTTCGGCTTGCGCCTCGCGCTTCCCTCGACCCTCGCAAGCGCGGCTTGCGCTTCCTCCGACCTCCCCGCCGGCGACCGCTCCCGACCATACCCCGACACTCGCAGTGCCGACGTCCGCGCACCCTCCGCCGGTCACGCGTCATGCTCTGGCAGGCGCCGACGTTCCGCATGCGTGTCTGCATGCCGCGCGCCGGCCGCGGCTCACGCGCCAGCAGCCGCGGACCGCGAAAGCGGCGCCGTTGTCGGCAGCCGCTGGCTACGGCCGTAGCGCGCATGCTTGCTTCGCAGAGGCTGCCGGCGAAATCACCCGGCTTGGCCTTGCCTCCGACGCTCGCGGCGCCGTCGACCTCCGCAGCCAGGCTGCGGCCAGGCCTGGACTCTCTCCAGGTCCTGGAGTGCCACAGTGGCATGCGCACTCCAGCCTCACGCGCGTCTGCCGTTTCGCTTGTGCGCGTGCAGCAGAGCCGCTCGAGCGTCCCACGTAGGCCCGCGTCGCACAGCACGCGCGCACTCGCGGCCGCCGTGTCGCGTGCCCGCGCTCAAGCGCCGCGCGGCTCTGCTGCAAGCGATCGCGCCCGCCGGCGACGCCGGCACGCGCGCCACTCTCACCGCTCCCCTCCCCCCGTCGCCAGCGCTAAACGCGCTGCCGCCGCCCGCGACCAGGTCAAGCGTGGTCTACGCACCACACCGAAATTGAGCCCGGGTGTCAGGAACACCACACCAAGCAGCAGCCCCGCCACGCCGAAGCGCGCGATCGCCGCCGAGCTGCTCCGCGCGGATCCGCTTTTTCGAGGTTGGATTGGAGTACGGATGAGAAAACTGTTGCTGGAGCGCAACACTAAGAGACAGGAAGCGAGGCCCCGGCGAAACCGAGCCGGGGCCCACTCGAACAAACCAGCCCGTTTGAGGAAAGTGCCAGCCCAAACACATTCTTTCATGGAGGCTTCATCATGCCAACCCTCTCCGACCGCCAGCAGATCCGCTCCGCTCTCCAAACATTGGTAGAGCAGCGATCCGCCCTCAACTCCGCAATTGCCGCACTGGAGGAGCTTGCCCAGATCCGCGCCCGCGCGCCGAAGCTGCTGCAGATGCCGGAGCCCCCGGAGCAACGCGCAAAACAGATTCTCCTGCTCAGCCGCGGAATTGTCGCCTGAAGTTTGAAAGGGGCGCAGAGGCGCGCCCCGCGGAAGGATGCGAACGGGGGAACAGGCGCGGTTGGCACGGCCAGCCCTCACGAAGAGCCTGTGAGATCTAGCCTCCGAACCTATCCCCCTCCAGTTTAAAGAGCTTTCGCGAGTACGTTGAAGGAAAATGCGGAAGCTGGCCTCACGTACCGTTGCACCATCGCAAGGCTCTTGTGCCCGGTGCGCTTCATGATCAACGACTCAGGTACTCCGCTCTCGGCCGCCGCTGTCACGCATCCAGCGCGTAGCGAGTGTGCGCCGTAGCCGGCCGGATCCAGCCCCGCCAGTTCCACGCATCGCTTCACAACATCGTTGATTGCGTGTGCCGACAGCCGTTCGCCCGAGATCTCATCTCGCGGCCCAAGGCCCACAAACAAAGGCCCTGGACGCTTCCCTCGCAAGTACAGCCACTGCTGCAAGGCAGTCACCGGACAGGAGAGCTTCGCCTTGCCGCAAAAGATCCCGATCTCTCTCCCACGGCCTTCCTGATCCGTTTTGCTGCGTTTGATCATCACTCGTACGCCCTGCTTCACTACGTGCACGTCCGCCACATTCAGCGCCGACAACTCCGACCGCCTCATCCCGCTTGCGAAGCCCACCAGCAACAGCGCTCGATCTCGAACGCCCATGCGGGTTCGCGGAAGCTTCCGGCAGATCAGCTTCAAATGCGCGACCGTCAACGCAGCCTTCGCCGTGGTGTCATCCCCGCGCTTCCGCTTCGCGCCGGCGACAACCGACCGCACATCCTCTGTCACCGGCGACTTGTGCCCGTGCTGCTTGTGCTCGTAAGCGATAGCCGCTAAGCGCCGGTTCACCGTCGCCAGCTTCCGGCCCGCCTTCAGTTCATGCGCAGTGAACAGCGACACTGTCTCCGGATCCGCCGGCAGCGACGCTCTTCCTGCCGCTCCGCACCAGGCCGTGAACTCCCGCCAATCTGTTGCGTACGCCCGCCGCGTCGCCTCGCTCCGCGTCGACGTACGAAGGCTCTGTACATCCGCCTTCAGCGCTCGCATGTTGATGACCTCGTCAAATAGTGAGAGTTGCTCTTCCATAGGTAAGCCGGTGCCTGCGGCTTTGTTGTCCCAGTGTGAGCGTTGCCCCGCCCCCCGTCAAGTCCCAATCGCTGGAACCGGGAACAATATGTTATCGGGCCTATAGGTGTGGTAGGCTAAGCCACAGATTTCGAAATGCGCGGTCCGTTGTGTTCCGCGCTCAAACTTCTGTCAACGCCGCATGGCACGCGGCGCCGGGAGCCCATCTTGAAGAGCACATCTCCAACGTCCGCAGCTTCCACATCACTCCCGACCACGAATATTATGTCAACTGAACAACGCCTCTCTCTTTGGAACCCCGTTACCCTCCCACCCAACCCCGGGCTTAGAATGTCCATATGCCCGAAACTCAAAACTTCCACAACCACGCCCGCCTCGTCACCGGATTCCACAAGATCCTCTTCCCCATCCTCCTGCTCACCTTCATCGGCGCTTGCGTCAACCTCTACCGCTCCCTCGGCGACCATTCCCGGCTCTACAACTCCGCCCTGATCCTCGTACTCGTCGGATGCTCCATCGCTCTCTTCTTCTACTGCCGCATCTTCGCCCTCAAGGCCCAGGATCGCGCCATCAAGGCCGAGGAAAGCCTTCGGCATTTCATTCTGACCGGCAAACCCCTCGACTCCAGGCTCTCCGTGCGGCAGATCATCGCCCTCCGGTTCGCCCCCGACGAGGAGTTTTCAGCGCTCGCGCAACGTGCCGCTCATGAACAACTTGAGCCGCTAGCCATCAAGAAGCAGATTAAGAATTGGCGCGCCGATCACTACCGGGTCTGACATACCCCCACCCAGCCGACGCGCGCACTACGGAAGCTTCAGCGCCACCCTACCGCCGCCGGTGATCCGTCTCCAGCACCCGCGACCGGCTCGAATCCATCCGGCACGCCACCTCGAAGGTGTCCGTCGAGTACCGCCCGCGCGCCCGCACCTCCCCAACCATCCAATCGCGCTTCCCCGACCGATCCGACATCGCCAAGCCACCAAAGTTCAGGTCCCGGTAACCGTCGTCGCGCAGCTTACTCGTGATCGCCTCTTGACATAGCCGCGTCGAGTTACTCAAAGAATCACCACCTCCGAAAAACCCGCCGCTCGAGTTACCACCACCGAAGAATCCGCCGGAACCGCCGCCGGAATTCCCTCCCGAATTCCCACCAGAACCCGAGTTGTTGTTCCAGCCGCTGCCCGGCCTTGGCCGGTTCCCGCTCAGATACCCGTCCTTCCACTCCAGATCGAAGGTGTAACCTTCCTCTCCACCCTTGTTATCGGAAATGTAGACGACCGCCGTACCCCGATTCTCGCGTGGATCGCGCCGTAACTCCTGCCGGCCCCGCCCATCGATCCCCCTCCACCGGAAATCGCGCATGTCCGGCGGAAACGGCGCGTTGCAATCAAAGCGTACCCATCGCGCTGGCGCCCCCGATAACGTCCGCAGAATCCCTTCGGTCCCGCGGACATACACCTCCGCCACGCCGTCCACAACCACCTCGATCGTACATTTGCCCGAGTCGCCCTGCCCCCTCACTTTCGCCGTGAAAGTCTGGCTTTGCGCCATCAGCGAGGCTGCACTGAACACCAACGCCGAACTGAAAATCGTAAGCTTCATCAAAGTCGTCCCCTACCTGCTTAGGATAGACGGTTCGACGATGAGGCGCGGGTACGCGCGCCGCGAGTCTACCGCGCGGACTCCGGTGCGGCGAAGTCATACAGTGTGGTTGCCGTTCGCACCCACACATGGCCGTCAACGATCGCAGGCGTCGCGAACACCTCTTCGCCGAAGTCGCCCGTCGACGCGATTCCCCAGTCCGATCCCGCCTCCAACACCGACACCGCGCCATTCCGGCTGATCGGGTACACCTTCCCGTCACCCGCCACAGGCGAAGCGTAGTATTCATCCAGTGCATGCGGCAATCGCCCTTGTTTCCGCATCGCGCCCGTCGCCGGATCCAGCGTCTGCAGGATCCCGCCATTGCGAATCAGATACAGAACATCCCGGTACAGCAGCACCGCCGGTACATCGGGTAGCGACTTCTCGTAGCGCCACACCACTTTCGGCTCATGCGACCGGCCCGTCAGCCGCACCGCCATCGCCGCGTTCGACGACGTGCGGCGCATCCGGTAATACTGCCAGTCCTTCGCGTTGAACAGGCCATCCTTATCCAGATCCTGCATGTCCCAAGTGCCCGGATGCCAGTTCTTCGGCACTTCCGCCTTCGACAACTTGCCATCCTTTGTCCTGATCGTACTCGCGCAACATCTGTTCGAAATCCGGCAACTCCAGCCGTTCGGCAGGCTCGCCTCCCGGCGCCCAACCGTTGAAGAACAGCACATCGCCTTCCACCACCGGCACCGACTTCACCTGATAAGTCAGCCCTGGCATTTTCCAAAGCAGCTTTCCCGTACGCAGTTCATAGCTCGACATCTGGTATGACCCCGGTATGACCACCTCGGTCTCGCCGTCATGCCGGTAGAGCACGGGAGTCGAGAAGCTATGCACCATCTCCGGGCGATCGGCGCGCCACAGCCGCTTGCCCGTGCCCGCATCCACGCCAACCACAAACGCGTCCTGATCCTGATCGCAAATCATCACCACCACGCCATCCGCGACAATCGGCGACGCGCCCATGCCGTGGAAATTCGTGAAAGACCCCAGAGCCAGGCGCCAGCGCTCGCCGCCATCCGCGTCATAGGAGATCAACCCGAAGCCCGCAAAAAACACATAAACATTCGACCCATCCGTCACCGGACTGGGCGAAGCCGGATCGTTCAACTTGTGCCGCTTCTCATCGCGCGCGCCCGGCGCCTCACGCTTCCACAGCATCCGCCCCGACTTCCGGTCGAGCGCAAACGTGAGCAGCTTTCCGTCTTCATGTCCCGTGAGAAAGATGCGGTCCCGCGTGACCACCGGTGACGACTTGCCCATGGGAATGGCAGTCTTCCACACCACCGGCTTCCCCGCTCCGATCTCTCGCGGCAGCGGCTTGCCGTCCGACACGCCCGTCCCATTCGGCCCGCGAAAGCGAGTCCATTCCGCGACTGCACGGCCGCCGCACAGGTAGATCAACAACAGGAGTGCACATGAGATACGAGCTGTCATGACGCATGCTCCTTCGCCGGAGGCGCGCGCCGCGCGGATAGCGCTCAAAACGTCACCCGCAACGCCAACTGAATCCGCCGCCCCGGCCGCGTCGCCGTGATCTGACCAAGCTGCGTGTTCACCTGACGCCCTTGTCCATCAAACCGCGAAGTCGTATCCACCGCCGAATACTGAGTGTGGTTGAACGCGTTGTAGAACTCCGCCCGGAACTGCGTGCGGACCCGCTCAAAGAAGCTGAAATTCTTATACGCCACCAGATCGAAATTGTTGATGCCCGGCCCGCGGATATTGGTCCGAGCCGCATTGCCAATCGTGCCGGCCGCGGGCAGCGCCGTCACGCCCGTGTTGAACCAGCGGAAGAAATTGCGTTCCCCTCGCGGCAGCACCGGATCGCCCGTCAGCACCACGCGCGCACCATCGGTCGGCGATCCCGTAATGTCCACCGGATTCACCGTGCTGAAGCCCAGTCCCAGCGGCTGCCCCGACGAGGCCGTATAGATGCCCGAGAACTGCCAGTCATTCAACACCACCTTCACCGCGCGATGTCCGCTCTTCACCCCCGGCAGATCATACAGCCAGTTCACCTTCAACACATGTGTCAAATCGAAGTTCGACAAACCGTAGTTCCACACCCGCACCGGCACCAGCCGCGACACCGTGTTGCCATCATCAGAGTTGTAATCGTGTGACTTCGACCATGTATAGCTCACGCCATATTGCAGCTTGCTTGCAAAACGCCGGTTCAACGACGCCTGCAAGGAATGGTAGTTCGACGACCCTCCCGGCTCCCGCAAGTTGATATCGCCCCAGCCAGGAAAATCCCGCAGGAAGTTCGGAGGCAACGGACGGTTCGTCGTCGCGTCATTCGCACTCGCGGCGAAGTTCGTCCCAAATGGAATCGCATTCAGATTGCGCGACCACAGCAGATTGCGTCCCAATGAACCCACATAGCCTACATCCGCGATTGTCCCCCGCCCGACGTCCCGCTGCACCGTCAACGAGTAGTTCATCACTCGCGGAATCGGCGGATTCCCATCCAACCCCAGCACGTTCGCTGGAAACAACACGCCCGTCGAACTCTGCAATCCATTCATCGTTCCGAAGAATACCGTCGGACGGTCCACAAGCGGCGGTTGCACGCTGAAGTCAGTCAACACCACGCCGTGCGACATGCGGTTATAGAACATGCCGAACCCACCTCGGATCGACGTCTTACCGTTGCCCTGCACATCCCAGGCGAACCCCAACCGCGGCCCAAACAGCACGCCCGGATCCTTCATCAGCGAACGCGGCACACCGTTCTTCAACGCCTGAATCATGCCGTTCGCCGTGTTCCCGCGCCCCGTCGCGATCGCTCCAATCAGCGTCGCCGGCACAATCTGCCCCGTGTTCGGATTGCGCCCTACGCGCGTGGTGCCCTGCAGTGCGGGCTCAATCAAGCGCACCGCCTGCGCCCGGTCGAACGCCGATGCCGAAAAGCCCGACAACGCATCGCCCCCAATCCACGACTGCGGCAGATAGTGGAACCTCGCCCCATAGTCGAGCGACAGCCTCCGGTTCACTCGCCACGTGTCCTGCACGAACCATTCCGTGTTCGATGCATAGTTGACCGGGAACGGCCGCCCCGTCGGCTCATCGTATTGATTGAACACTCCGAGAATCGCATTCGAGAACGCGTACTCGGATTCCAGCGGGTTGTTCACATTGCGATTGAAGTTGAACGACCCGTTGAAGGCCCCCGACGTCGCCTGATTCTCCGCCCACAAACGGTCATAGTAGAAGCCGACCTTCAAAGTGTGATTCGTGAACGTCTTCGTGAGATTGTTCGAGATCGAAATGATCTCATGCGTCGTCGTCAGCGGCGTCCGCCCGTCCATGTTCACTGCAATCGCATTCGGCACGCCTCCGAACGACATGTTCGGAATCAGCCCCAGCGGGTTGTTGTTCGGATACAACTGTCCGAGGCGAAATCCAATCGTGTCGCGCTGCACCGACTTCAGATCCTCCGCCGCAATCGAGTTGTTCAGCGGGCGCGTCGAGTAGGAGCCATTGAACTCATTGATCAGCGTCGGCGAAAAGATGCGTTGATAGCGCCCCAGATACAAGCGGCCAAGATTCTCTGAGCGTTGCCGGAACACATCGTAGTTCCCCGTTCCCGCCGGTATGCCGACCTTGCCATCGTTGATGTCATTGCGCGCCGACGTGGAGAACGTGAACAGATTCGCCGAGTTCATGTTGTAGTCGATCTTCAAAGTATCGGTGCGCTTCGGTTGATCCACCACGTCCTGAAACACGTAGTTGTAGTTGCCTCGCGAAATCGTGCGATCGAAGAAATTCGGCACTGGCAGGAAGTTCAGCAGCGCCCGCCCATTCGCATCGATCTGGCTCGCCGGCACAACGTTATTCGCAAACGGAGTCCGGTTGTTGAACGGATCGCGAATCACAATCCGCGCGTTGTTCACATCCACCGTCTGCGAGAAGTCCCCGCGCCGTTCCAATTCGGTGGGCGTGGTGCGTTGCGCCAGCGCCGTCGGAATCGAGAGCGGCCAGAACTCCTGCGACCAGAAGAAGAACAGCTTGTCGCGATTCGTATTGAACTTTCCCGGGATGTAGATGGGCCCGCCCAATTGATAGTTCCACGTATCGAAGCGATAGCGCGGGCGTGGACGCCCGAGGAAGTTATTGAAGAAGTCGTTGGCATTCAGCGCCTCGTTGCGCTTGAAGTAGCTCGCCAGACCATGAAACTCCTTGGTGCCCGACTTCGTGACAATCGACACGTTTGCTCCCGACATGCGCCCATACTCGGCCGAATAGTTCGAGAGCAGCACCTTCACTTCCGCCACTGCATCCATCGACACCGAAACCACGGCATTGAAGTTGTTGCCAATCGCATTCACCGTCGCGCCGTCAATGGTCAGATTGTTCGTGTTGCGGCGGTTGCCCTGCACATAGAAATTCCAGTTCACCGCGAGATTCTCCGGATCATCCAGATCCACCACTCCCGGCAGCAGCGATACTAGCGATGTGACATTGCGACCGCGAATCGCCAGATTCTGCACTTGTGATCCCGTCAGCGTACCCGAGCGTTCCGCCGTTGCGGTCTGCACCACAGCCGATTGCTCACGCACCTGTACCGAGTCCGTCACTTGTCCGATCTCGAGTTGGATGGCGGGCAGGCTCAGCGTTTCCGCCGCGGAAACATTGATGCCGGTGCGTTCCAGACGCTTGAAGCCCGATGCTTCAATCGACAGCGTATACGCGCCCGGCTGCAGTGAGCCAAAGAAGAAACGCCCAGCCTCATTCGTATTCGAGGTACGCTCGGCACCCGTCGAGATACTGATCAGTCGTACCGTCGCATTGACGATGGCGGCATCGGTCGGATCGGAGACCGTGCCCGAGAGTGAACCCGTAATGGACTGGCCGTACGCAAAGAACGCGGCCGGCAGCATCAGCGCGAGAAGGCGAAGCAATGGCATTGCGGCATCATATCACTCAGCAGGCTTACCTGCCGGTCGATCGAGCCTCGGGCCTTTTCCGGTTCCCTCTCGCGCGATGCCGTCGAAGCGGTGCCCTTGGGCGACGGGCGCCGCTCGCTCGCATGAGGAACTGAGAACTCTCCTGCGGTGGTGGCGGAGTCGAGGGCAGCCGCCGCACTTGCCGACAGCCGGGAATCAACAGACAGATACCAGACAATCGTGTGCGTGTCCAGCACAACCGCCGGCATCAGATGTCTTCCCTGGGGAAGTCCCGCCACATCTCGCGCTGGTTTTGTTCGATCTCTTTTGGAGACAGTGAAGCTCCCAGGTCTTTCCACAGACCCTTGACGCTCTTGAAGGGGCTCTTCTTTCCTGCTTCGTCCCGGAGCCTCGCGGCGTGGTTCAGCAGTTCCTGTTGTTTCTCAGCAGGCAGCGCTCGTACGGCTTCGAGGATTGCTTGTTCGACAGACATGAAGAACTTCAGCCTTCATTATTCGCCAGCGGCTCGCCTCCAGCAATCCGGCTGCCCGCCCATGCGTTTCTGGGAAGGCTTGTTTTGAAGGCGCGTCAGGAGAAATGCCCGCCCTCTCCGATTCGATGCCGCTTGGCGGCCATCCGGGGCGGGCGGCTGGTGAAGTGATCGCCGATGTCCTTCGTCTACGAATTCGAATGGGACCGCTCCAAGGCTTAGCCAACCTGACCAAGCCCGCGGTAGACTTCAAGTTGGCGGCCGCTCGCGGCAACGCTCTTCGACCGCGATCACAGCGGCGACGAACACCGCTGGGTGACCATTGGAAAGGACGAGGAGGGACGCTACATCTTAGTGGTTCATACGTTCCAAGAGGTCAAGCCGAACCAGGCATCGGTGCGCATCATTTCGGCGCGGCACCCAACCAAAACGGAAATCGCACAGTACGAAGAGACATGCCAATGAAGCCCGAATACGATTTCAAGAACGCCGAGCGGGGGAAGTTCCTCCGCCCCGGAGCCGTCTTGCGGCTGCCCATCTATCTCGAGCCGGAAGTGCAAGACTATCTCGCTGCCAAGGCCCAAGCCAAGAATATCGACCTGGACGACCTGGTTAACGAACTGTTGAAGCAGGAAATCCGCATTGCGGAGTCTCTGCGGTAATGATGGGATCTTGACTCATAACCAATTGATTTAATTGAGGATGGTAGGAGGGCCGGGAACACGGTGCCAGTGGCGGGAGGCGGGCCGGAGCACCTGGCTTTAAGGTATGCAAGCGGCGGCCCGACCCAGCCAGGACGGCAGACAGGGGGATGCTGGTGCGCGACTTCCGGTAATCTGCGGCACTTCGCGGCGCGGCGCCGCTACGCATCCACGGAACATCGGAGACGGTGGATGCCGCCCCGCCCGCAAACCCTGTGACGCGTGTCGCAAGCTCCGCATACTCGTCCAGGCCGTAGCCGAAACGGGCCGGTTTCACCGTTCCCCGCAACTCGCAGTTGCTGAGCCCAGTGGAACACCTTCCCGGCTGCAGTTCTACGCCCGCGTTACCCTCAATCGAGCCGCAGCACATCCACCGGATTCGTCCGCCCCGCGCGCAGCGCCGGTAGCATACACGCCGCGAATCCGGCCACAAGCAAGACTGCGCACGATCCACCAAGTGACACCGGTTCCAGCGGATCACTCACACCCAGGTGAACGCCGAAGTACCACAGCAGCCCAAGCGTCACCGTGATTCCAATCGTCAATCCCGTGCCCATCAGCTTCGCACCCCGCCACATCACCAGCCGCACAATGTCGCCGGTGTTCGCACCAATGGCCATCCGCACACCGTACTCCCGGCGTTCGGCGGCAACGGTCTGCTGCAGGAGTCCGTAGACGCCGATCACCGCAAGCACCAAGCCCAACGCCGCGAACACGCCGATCAACCAGACATCGAATCGTACGCTGCTGTAGACCCAACGCTCCATCAACGCCGCCAGTGAATACGTCTCGTCCACAAACTGCGATCCGTCGAGGCGGTACACCTCCGCGCGCACAGCCGGAGCGAAGCGCATCGGCTCGCCTTCGGTATGGACAATCAGCATCTCCGCCAGTCCCGTGAGCGAGTACGGAATGTACATTTCCGTGCGAGCCTCGCGATTGTGAAACTCGTGAATCGCGTCCGCAACCACACCCACAATCTCAAACTGAGGATCCGCCACCACAAACGGCGCGCCTTTCATGCGTGGAACGCTCACGATCTTTCCAAGCGGTGACATGCCCGCAAAGTACCGCTTCGCGAAAGCCTCATTCACAACCGCCAAACGCCGCCGGCCCGCCACCTCATCGCCGCTGAACAACCGGCCCTGACGCAGAGCAATGCCCGTCGCCAGCCAGTACTCCGCATTCACTTGATGAAGGCTCACTACCGCGGCTTGTTGCCCCGCCGCGCCACGGATCTCCACGGGAAGCCCCCAACTCCCGAACGGATGCAGCCCCGCATTCACGCCCACCGCTTTCACACCCGGCACACCCTTCAAGTTCTCAGCAAGCTGACTGATGAATGCGGATCGGCTCTCAGCCGTGGGATAGCGCTGCGAGTTGAGCGGAAACCGCATCGTCAGCCGGTTCTCGATGGCGGCGCCGAGCGGCGCATCGTGGACCATTGCCATCGTGTGCAGTTTCAGCCCAGCGCCGGCCAGCAGAATCACCGCAAGGCTCAATTCCACAACCACCAGGGAGCCCCGCAACCAGCCCATGCTCCGTGATCCGCCCGAACCCCTCGCGGACTCCTTCAGCGCGCCCGCAAGATCTCCACGCGTCGAATGCAATGCCGGCGCGAATCCGAAGATCAACGTCGCGGCGAGACAAATCCCGAAGCTGAACATCAGCACCGGCAGGTTCAACACAACTTCTGATTCGGCTGGGATGACATCCGCGGGAACAATCGACATGATCGCTTTCAGTCCGAGCCACGAACCCGGCACGCCGATCGCACCGCCGATCATCGCCAGCAGCAGACTCTCCGTAAGAAGCTGCCGCACGATGCGAGCGCGTGAGGCGCCAAGCGCCGGCCGCACCGCCATCTCGCGTTGCCGGGTTAGAGCACGCGCCAACAGGAGATTCGAAACGTTGGCGCAGGCGATCAGCAGCAGCAGACCCACCGCCGCGAACATGATCCACAACGTCTTGCGAATGCTGCTGGGGAACGTCTCCTTAAACGTCAGCAGTTCGATCGTCCACTTCTGCGGATAGCGCGCCGGATAGCGTTGGGCAAGGTCGCGGATAACCGGATCCAGATCGGTCTGGGCCCGCGCGGAAGTCACTCCAGCCTTGCGCCGCGCCGTGACGGAAACGCCAGTGACACCCTCCGGTGCTTCACCCCCGCGGTAGTGAATGGGCAGGTAAACGTCGGCGCCTCGAAACATGAAGCGCGGCGGCATGACACCGACGATGGTGCGCGGTCTGCCGTTCAGCACAAGCGTACGGCCCAGCACGGAGACGTCGCCACCGAATTGACGGTTGAAGAAACCATAGCCCAGCACAGCCTTCGTCTCCGGCTCTTCTTCCTGCGTCGTGACGGTACGCCCATGAAGCGCCGGCACACCCATCACATCGAAACCATTGTGCGAAATATGGTTGCCGCGCAACCGGAGCGGTTCGCCATTGCGGATCCAGAGAACGTCGGAGATAGTGGATGCCGCCACTCCCTCGAAGATGTGGCACGGCCGGCGAGTTCGGCGTATTCGTCGACAATGTAACCGAAGCGGGAATTCTGCCGCGCCTGATCCCGCACAACGATGTTCACCAGATTGTCGACGTCTTTGTAAGGGAACGGTTCGAGCACCACACCGTAGATCACGCTGTACATCGCCGTGGCCGCCATCACGCCCAACGCCAGCGAAAGGACAGCAGTTGTGGTGAAACCCTTGTTGCGAAACAGTTGACGCGCGCCGTAACGCACATCTTGAACAGCAGTCTCGATCCAGAACCAGGGATGCATCCTGAGCCTATTCTCCAGACATTGCGCGACAATCGCAAGGGCGGCACGCAACCCAAAACATTTCCCAAGCTCCACGTTTCCGCACGGGCTATGGTACCGTCAAGCAAAGCGGTGCGCGTGTAGGCCTTCCGCCCGCGCTCGCCGCTGCTCGCCACCTCAGGCAGGCCGGCGAATACCGGAAACTCGATGCTACAACGATCCCTCTCTGCTCTTTTCCATTCCTTGGCACGGCGGCTGGATGGCGCCGAGTCCAACCAGATCGCCGCGCTGTCCGCCTCGGTCCAATCACTCGCCGCCGAGCTTGGAAACATGCGCACGGAAGTCGCTTCCCTGCGGCAGGACTTCCGTGATCTTCGTGCAGCCATGCTCAGCGGCAGGCAGGTGGATCTGGTCGACTTCGGCCAGCTCCGCGTCTTTATGTACATCGACGACGAGGGCTACCGCTCGCTCGCGCCGGAGTACAAGAATCAGCCATGTGGCCCGGTGGACCGCGATCTCGCAGAGCCCGCGATTTCTCCCGGGGAGCGCTACGCCAACGCCTATGAACCGCTGATCAGCACCATCCTCAGCCACTACTGGGTGAATCAACTCGACTTCACTTACTTCGACATCGGTTGCCAATACGGCACCAGCGCAATGGCCGTCGCCCAAATGATCATGGCAAGCCGGCAGAAAAACCTCGTTTACGCCTTTGACCCCGGCACTGCCGGAACGTTGGTTCCCGCCAATCTGCGGTTGAACCGCATGCAGGACCGGGTGATCTTTGAGCCGGTAGCAATCTCCAACCACGACCTCCCGGCAATCGTCTATTCGGAACTGGGGCAATCCGAGAATAACCGCATCGTGAATCGCGATCTGCGGACGGAGTCCATCTCGCGCGTGGTTGGATGCAAGAGAGTGGACCAGATGATCGAGGAGCGCGCGATCACCTCGCACCTCATTGTGAAACTGGATACGCAAGGCGCCGAGCCCGAAGTCTTCCGGGGCATGCGCTACGCGCTGGCAAGCCGTCTTGTCACATGCGTCAGCGAGTTTGTGCCGGAAGCTATCGGCACCCGGACGGATCCCGCCGAATGGCTGCGCCGGCTCGCCGAAGATTTCCTCGTCTTCGACATCATCGACAACGACATGTACATTAAGCCGTCGCACAAACTGTTTCACATCCCGGAAGAGCGTGTTCGGGCGTTTGTCAGCGAAGTCGCGAGACGCAGTCCGGCATACACCGACGTCGTGCTCGTGCCCAAGCAGTTGCCCGCGATTGGCAGTTTGGTGGAGCGGTTGACGGCGTGATCCGCGTCCTGGCGCGCCCAGGCCACCAGTAACCACACGAAACCGGCTGACGACACCTTTGCCTGCGACCGAACTTACAAGCCCGCCCCCGGCCGCGGCAGGTAGCGCCTCGAATGACGGCCAGTAAGTCACGCGGGACTCGGTCCAATGCGCTCGCCGAAGTTCACCAGATCAAGGTCATGGGCACCGCAGTGCGGTACACGAGCGATAATTTGCGTGTGTCCAGCGCCTGGTGGAATTGCCGGTATCGCCCCCATTCAGCGGCCGATGCTTCCGTCACGCGGCAACGGTGGCTCGGAGCTTGGTCGGCGATCGCGCGAATCCGCGAGCGTGAGCGCGAACGGGCGGTTGAATTGGTTGGCAATACTTCGCCACCGGTTTGCGCCGAATCATCCCCGGTCGATACGTGCACCGCACCGCTTTCGCATCATGCCCGGCTCCTCGTCGTCGCAGTTCTGCCGTCGTTCGACGATCGAGAAGCCGTGCGCGGGCCGTACGGCACTGCTTCCTGGGAATGCGGGTGGGGCGAAGGTGTTCACGATGCGCCCGCTCAAGCCTGCACCCGTTTCGCCGATGAGCCTCCTGTAGGTGGCCGATTGACTGTAGCGATCTCGCGGCTCGCAAAAGCTTCGTCTGCCGCTCTGTGTCTTGGGATCCTGACCATGGCGGCGGGCTGGCACACGCGGCCCCGCCCAGTGCTTCGTGCGGGGACCAATTACAGCCCGCCGCACAATTTCCTGGATCCCAGTGGGCAGCCATCGGGATTCGCCGGCGAAGTCCTGTCGGAAGCCGCGCGAAGAGCGGGATACCAACTGCACTGGGTACCGGTACAAGAGGGGCCGGATGGGCCGCTCACCCGGGGCGAGGTCGACATCTGGCCGTACGTTACGGTGACTCAAGAGCGAAAGCAATCGATCCACCTCACCAGCCCCTGGTGGAGTGGCGAGGCAGTACTGCTTTACGTTCGCGACCGTCCAGTTACTGATCCTTCTCATCTGGCCGGGAAGCGTCTCGCCTATTCGCGGTCGAGCCGCAAAGTCGTGCTCGAATCGCAGTGGCCGCCAGGAATGTCACACGTGCCGCGAGAATCCGCTTCCCGCGCTGCCGCCGCCTTGTGTGACGGCGAGGCCGACGCGGTTTGGATGGATCTGCACTTGGTCAATTCCATCCTCTTGAGCCGGCCACGGGCGTGCCAGGAATTCAAGCTCGCCTACTCGAAAGCACCTCGAGGCAGCATCCGCTTCGCGATCGGCGCCAGTGCGGGACGCGGTGCAGACGCCGATCGCATCCGCCGAGCCATCGACAGCCTTGCCGCCGACGGGTTCCTGATGGCTGCGGCCTCCAAGTGGGACTTGTTCCACCGGTCCGACGTTGCGATGGTCGGCTGGCTGATGGATGCACAAAGCCACAACGCGGCGTTGCGCACGGGGCTTGCCACGGCATTCGTTCTGCTCCTGGCTGTCACCGCGATTGCGGCCCGCGCTCGCGCCGCAAAAGCCACAGCCGAGCGGGCGACCTCCGTGCGCAGCGTCTTCCTGGCGAACATGAGCCACGAGTTGCGCACTCCCATGAACGGCATTCTCGGAATGCTGGATCTCACGCTTTCGAGTCCGCTCAGCACGGCGCAGCAGCAGCAACTCACCGTGGCGCGCGAATCGGCTCATTCGCTGCTTGCGATCCTCAATGACATCCTGGACTTTTCCCGCATCGACAGTGGAAAACTGCCCGTCGAGTCGATTCCGTTCGCACTCCGCCAGGTGGCCGGGCATTGTGCGCAACTCCTCAATCCGTTGGCACAGAGCAAGAACCTCGATCTGTCGCTGCACATCGCACCCGAAACGCCCGAATGGGTGATTGGCGACCCTGTCCGCGTGCGTCAGATCCTTCTGAACCTGTTAAGCAACGCAGTGAAGTTCACCGAGCGTGGTGCGGTGCGTGCATCGCTGACTTGCGTCCTCCGCGATGGCGCGGCGGACGTTTGCTTCGCAGTCGACGATACGGGCATCGGCATTCCGAAAGAGAAACTTGCCCACATCTTCGAATCGTTCACCCAGGCCGATGCGTCCATCACGCGGCGTTATGGTGGGTCGGGGCTCGGGCTCGCGATCTCGCAGCGCCTGGCAAGGCTGATGGGCGGCTCGCTGCGGGTGTCCAGCCAGAGGGGCGTGGGCAGCCACTTCGAACTCCGGCTTCCCTTCCCCATTGCACAGGCGCCCGCCACCGATGGCGCCAATCGCCTATCCACCAACGGCACTGGCTCGAACCGCCATGAGGGAGCCGCTGTGCTCCTTGCCGAGGACAACCACATCAATCAGTTGGTGGCAACGCGGATCCTCGAGAACGCGGGCTATCGAGTGCAGGTGGCGAAAAACGGCATTGAGGCAGTTCAGGCCTGCGAGGAATCCCGTTTCGATCTGGCGTTGCTGGACATCCAAATGCCCGAAATGGGAGGCATGGAGGCGATCGCGCGAATCCGCGAGCGTGAGCGGGAAACCGGCGCCGAGTACCTGCCTGTTATCGCGCTTACCGCACACGCACTCCCTGCCGACCGTGAGCGATTCCTCGCGGCTGGAATGAACGCTTATGTTTCCAAGCCCATCGATTCGGCGGAGTTGATCGCGGCCATTGAACGGCTGCTCGATGCGCAGGATCGCCGCCGCGAGACCGCGGGCGCTATTCTGCCGTAGGCTGCACCGGCTCGGGCACCGGTTCCCGCACCAGCCAAATGGCCGCAATGCCGAGCGCATAGATCATCGCGCAGATCGCGCCGACCCGCGGATAATCGCCACCCAACGCCGAGAACAGGAAGCCCGCCAGCAACACGCCCGCCGCCGTCGCGAATCGTCCCGAGTTGTAGGCCAGCCCGCTGCCGGTGGCGCGAACATGCGTCGGGAACAATTCCGGTAAGTACAACGCCAGCCATCCGAAAAACAGTGTCGCCACGAAGCCCTGCACAAACACGACCGCATGAAAGCCCGGCCGCATCGGCGCAGTGAGCTGGAACATCGCCACCGTGAGCGCCGTGGAGCCGAGGCTGATCAGCAGATAACTGCGCCGCCGCCCAATCCAACTCGCAAGCTGTGCGCCGAAGAAGCTGCCCAACGTCGCGCCGATCGCCCACCAGCCCTGAGTCGCCGCCTTATAGTCCGCGTTGGCCGCACCGGCGATCTTGTCCGCCCACGGGATCATCCACTTACTCGCGGCCCATGCTCCCACCATTGGAATCGCACTCACGGCGACCGCGGCCAGCGTCAGCCGCACCAGGCCGGGCCGGAACAACTCGCGCAACGGAGGCGCCGGCTTTCGCACCGCCGCCCTCGAAGCAAGCCACTTCGGCGACTCCGGCAGCAGCAGCAACACCACCACGCCCAGCAGCGCCGGAAAGCCCGCCAGTTTGAAGATCCACTGCCAGGAGTCCGGCGTGATCGGCCATAGCCGCGCCAGTTGCGAGAGCAGCAGGATGCCCGCATTCAAGCCTGCTCCCATCACTCCCGAGACCACCGGCTTCGATGCCGTCGGCCAGCATTCGGAAACCAGCGCCATTCCGTTCGGCCAAACGCCGCCGACGCCCAACCCGACCAGAAATCGTAGCGCCAGCATCTGCTCCTGCGTCCGGACCCATGCGCCCATCGCGGCGAAGATCGAGTAGAACAGAATGCTGATGCCCATCGCGCGCGTGCGCCCAATGCGGTCGCCGAGATTGCCCAGCGCCACGCCACCCACCGCCGCACCCAACATCAGCGACGCCGTGAATCGCGCGAACCAATCGCCGCCGAGCGTTGGAGTGAACGCCTCGCCCAACAGGCTCCGCGATACCGACAGCGAGGCAATCGGCATCAGCCCGAGTTCCACGCCATCAAACACCAGCCCGAGGAATGAGGCACCCAACACGGCCATGCGCGCGCGCGGCGAAAGTTGTGTCATCGGCGCTCCATCTCCTCACGCATTCCTGCGGCGCAGCACTTCGAAAATCGCGCTGTTGTCCACATCACCATAGCCTTGGCCCACCGCGCGCTCCAGCAATTCCCGGTGTGTGGCGGTGAACGGCAGCTTCAGCCCTGCATGCGAAGCAGCCTCCAGCATCAGCCGCACATCTTTCAAATGCTGTGTCAGCCGCGCCTGCAACGAGTAGTCGTGCTCGATCATCTTGCGGCCTTTCACGTCCATCGCCTTCGAGTAGGCCATGCTGCCACGCATCACTTCGAGCGCCGCCGCGGGCTCCACGCCGATCGCCTCGGCAAACGCGAGCCCCTCGGCCAGCACCGCCCGATTGAGCCCAAGCACGAGATTCGAAATCAACTTCATGCGAGCCGCGCTGCCACACGGCCCGCTGTAGAACACGCGCGCGCCCAACACACGCCATAGCGCGTCGCATGCTTCAAACACGGCGCGATCGCCGCCGGCAATCACCGTCGCTTCGCCCTTGCGCGTCTGCTCGCTCGACCCGGAGATTGGCGCATCGAGATAAGCAATGGCGCGATCCGCGAGACGCCGCCCGATGGAGGCACTTTGTTCCGGCTCACCGGTGGTCGTATCGATCAGAATCTGGCCCTCGTGCAACGTGCCATCGTGCTGCGCCAGTACCTCTTCCACCACATCGCTCGTGTAGAGGCTGATCAGAACCAAGTCCGCGGCGAACGGCGTGTCCGTCCAACGCGCACCCTTCGCAACAAGCGCGTCCGCTTTCTCGCGCGTGCGATTCCAGACCTCCACTTCCCAGCCATGTTCGAGCAGGCGTTCGCTGATGGCGGTGCCCATCAGCCCAAGACCAACAACAGTGATTCGGCCCTGTGCGATCCGATCTTGTGAGTTCCTGCTGGCGTCAATGTGTTCCGGTTGCGGCATGTAAGCGAGAACCAGTGATACAGCAACGGGAGGGCGCCGCGCAAGTGTGGCGCGCGCCGCCGAACGCTACCTTCCCAACCGTACCCCCACCGAAATCGCCACGCCGACGTTCGGCAGCACATAACGGTTGACCCAGAAGAACTCACCGCGGATCAGGAGTCTTTGGGTAGGCTCGAAGACGCCGCCCGTGCGCCAGTGCAGCGTCACGCCCGATTCCGTGCCGCGGAACGACACTTCACGCCCCACGCCGGTGTTATCGAAGCTCTGAAACCTGCCCTCCACCCGATCGCGCTCCAGCCCCGGCCCGAATGCCAGAAACCAGTAGGCTCTGTCGTCACCACTCCGGTATTGCAGGGCCGGCGAAAGTACCACCCGCCGGAGACGGTAATCGACACGGTTACTGAGCTTGGAGGTGAAGGCCTGCACGTCCACCGCCCACCGTTTGGCGAACGGAATGGTTGCCGCACCGCCGTACATCGCGCCCGACCCGTTGGAGCCCTCATCGCCTCCACCTCGCAAGGCGCCGATGGTCCCGAAGAGTTCCACGTTGCGCGGCGGTTCCGCCTGGGCAACGAACACGGCCGCGAGCAGAAGCAGGAACCGAATACCCATGGGTCAATTACAGCACGCCTGCGCGATTCCGGCGTCTCTGGTGAGTTCACGATTGCCCACGCCAAGGCGGGCCGCCACACCCCTGTTCAGCCACACGCCTGTTAGTATCGAACCGTGGAACTGTCCTACTACCCCGCGCTGCCGCCGCTTCTGTTGGAAGAAGAACAGTTGCGAGTGCTGCCAGAGGATCGATGCCCGTACCTGCCCGATCGCCTGGCGCGGGTGCGCGGCTTTGCCTGCGAGCGCATCCATCCGCTCAACTATCACCTCCTGATGGACCGGGGCTTCCGCCGTAGCGGGTCGCTCTTCTACCAACCCATGTGCCTCGGATGCCGCGCGTGCGTGCCGTTGCGGGTACCGGTACGTGGCTTCTCCCCCGGCAAGTCCCAACGCCGCATTGCCCGTCGAAACGCCAACCTGGTGGTCACCGTCTGCCGCCTGCCCGATCTCGATGACCCCGGCGAAGTACTTGCGCTCTTCTCGCTGCATCAGCAGGACTGGCACGACCGCCAACCCGCCGATGTCGTATCCGAAATGGATGCGCTGCTTGAGCCTTCACCGGTGGAAACTCTTGTCTTCCGCTATCGCGATGAGGCCGGACGTCTGATTGCGGCCGGGCTATGCGATATCTGCGAGCTTTCGTTATCGAGCGTATATTTCTTCTTTGACCCTGCTGAGTGCGGGCGTTCACTCGGCACTTACGGCGCACTGTGGGAGATCGAATATGCGCGGCGTCACCACATTCCCTATTACTATCTTGGTTACTGGGTGGCGCAATGCCGGGCGATGAATTATAAGTCGCGATTCCGTCCGCATGAATTACTCGGAACTTGTGGCAACTGGCGCCTGGCGCCTGCACGCGAGTCTCAGCCACCAGCTTGATGTGCGCTTATAGCGAGGCCGCCGGCCCTGGCGCGCGCCGGTAGACGGTCCACCAGCCCTCGGGGAGCAGCGCGCCAACTTGCAGCGCCGATTGCCCCGCCCCAGATCGTGGCGCCGGCGACAATTTCCGGAACGTCGTCGCCGTCGAAACTGCAACGGGTGGCGAACACGGCAATCGTGAAAAGACCGAAGGCCGTACCCGCGCCCATGGCCGCCCCGATGCCTGTCTTGAGCAATCGTGGACGGCCCGTCCGCACTCTTGCTTCCCGCACCTCGGCGCGAACGACGCTGTGCGAAGCGCCCCGCTGCCGGATCGTGATCAATCCTTCGCCGGCCGACTCGATCATTCCTTTCCAAGCCTTTCCTGCCGTGTCACGCACCTCCACGGTCTGCCCGGCTGTTAGCTGCCGCAGCGCTCCCAATTCGAGGATGGCTGGGGCTTATGCGCGCTCGCAGGCACCGTCACCAGTGCAAGCGCCAGTATCATCCGCACCCAACAGCGAACCGCCATGTTCATCCATCCTTGGTTCCAGAGTAAGGGACGATCAGCGACGCGCCGGGCACATTTCACATCTTTATCGATGTAAAAGTGCTCCAAGTGGGCAGGCCGAGCCGTATCCGAGGAGTCCGTCATTTTCGGGAGCAACAGATTCGCGCCCGGCGCCGGTTACCAGTGCGCTGGCCGGCTTCAAGTGGCGATGGAGAAATGCCGCCTTTGTGCGCCGCATCCAGTGCGCGGGCGACTAAGGGTAGCGCCTGCGATGGTGGCCTGAGCCAGGGACTCCGCCCCACCGGCGATGACCGCGGGCTCGCCGGAGAGACATCAACCCCTCCACATCCCGACATGGCCGACACAATGGCACGGCTCCTCGCCATCTCCTCCTTGCGAACTCGTATGGATCGCCCCGGATACCCGGTTGGAGGCTCTGTTGGAGGCTCTGTCGGAGCCGTTTTGATCACCACCGGCGGATTTTCCTGCCTGGATCGAGCCGGTTTCTGAGGCCGGCGCGGCGGCTGTCTCCAGAGAGGCACCGTATGGAACCAGTGATCCCGCGATCCGTCCGGATCCTGGGGCCGGACCCTGGAACGTCGATTCGTAGTGCCTGGCGTAAAATCTGCCTGGATTCCATCAAGCAAATTCGCGATGGTCAAACGCCGCTTTGGATGGCGGACTTCTCCGTCTGGCCCGACCGCAAGAACGCGACGAACTCCGCCGAGTCCTTGGTGAGACGAGGGAAGGTCGCAATCACCTTCTCGTCCCCGTCCATCAGGACGTAGAAGGGAATGGCGATGGTCGCGAACTTGTTGTTCTGCAGATCCTGATTTTGCACGGAGGCTTCATCGGCGCCATCGGTGTACAGTTCCACGAGCACGAAGTTCTTCAATTCGGCCTGCACGTCGGGCCGCGGAAACATGTTGGCTTTCATCCAATGGCAGTTCGTGCAGGCATAGCCGGTGAAGTTTACGAACACCAACTTGTTCTCCGCCTTCGCACGCGCCAACGCTTCCTTGTATTGATTCTTCATCCAGACCATCTTTTCGCCGGAAGCGGCAGCGCCACCCGTGACGCACGCTCCCTCGCCAGGAAGAGGGACATACGCGTCAAGCTCGCCGAGTTTGCCGCAGAACATGCCGGGCACCAGACTCACGGAAAAGGCGAGGAAGAGAGCGCCGATCATGGCTCGGGCCACGCCCATGGTCTGGTCGGGCTTGATGCCTTCCATGCGCAGGAAGCCCAGCAGATACAGGCCGGGAAGCAGGAACAGCACGATCCACGCGGCAAGGAATCGTTCGCGGGTGAGCAGGTTCCACTGCAACACCTGATCAATGTTGGCAACATACTTCAGAGAGATCGCGAGGAGCACGAAGCCCAACACGGTCTTCACGCGCTGCAGCCAACCACCGCTTTTGGGCAGGCTCGACAAGCGCGAAGGGAACAGCGCCAGGAAGAAGCGGTACGCGAGCTCCGCGGACAATCCGATGACGTCATGGCGAAGTCCCTGCCGGATCGCTCGCTCCGCGACCCGGACCGCCCGTGACCATGGCTTCGGCGTCGCTGCTGCCACGCGCGGCGCGGCCGCCGTCGATCGGTCGCCCGGATGCCGGTCAGCCCTCCGCGATGACC
>JAEUQE010000859.1 GCA_016789785.1 Bryobacterales bacterium | reverse complement strand
CCACACCGCGATCATTCCCCGCAACAAGGACGAGATCGGCACGGCCCTGGGGAAATTCGTCGAGGAGAACTTCCTTACCCCCGAGAACGTGGCGCGTCGCCTGCGGGAGGCCGACGCCGTGGGCCAGGCCCTGAACTGGCTGTACCGGCCGGAGAACAGCCAGCGCTGCGCCCGGGCCACCTGCGAACTCCTCCCCGGCCTACTTGAACGGCTGGGGGACGAGGATCTGCGCCGTTTCCTCGACCGGGCCGTCGTGCCCCAGCTCGAACGCCTCGACGTGGCGGCCCTGGCCGGCGAAGTGCTGGAGATCCTCACCCACGAGGGTCGCCACCAGGCCTTGCTGGACCAGGGCCTGGGCGCGCTGGACGACTGGCTGCAGGAACATCGCGACCTCATTCGGCAGAAGTTTGGCGAAGCCTCGGCCTACACCCCGGGCATCTTCGACCGCTACGTGGTGAATCGCTTCGTGGACGGCATCACCTCACTGATCCACGACATCGCCGTCGATCCGGAACACGAGGTGCGCCAGCGCTTCGACGCGGCGACTCAGGAATTCGTGCGCCAGCTCAAGGAGTCCCCGGAATACGCCCAGACCGGGCGGGAATGGATGGCCGGGCTGCTCGCCCACCTGCGCAGCGAAGCCTATTACCGCAGCGTTTGGGACGATCTCGTCACCCGCGTCAGCCGGGACATCGCCCAGCCCGACTCGGTGCTGGTGACC
>JAEUQE010000858.1 GCA_016789785.1 Bryobacterales bacterium | reverse complement strand
CGACCGTGCCGCCATTGGCCGCGACTGGCGTGCCCAGGTCGATGCGCAGCAGGCTGTCGACGACCGAGTGCGTGAGCGTGCGTCCGCCTGCATCGCGCACCGCGCGGATATCGAAGCCGCCTTCCCATGTCTGGTAGCGCTTCGCGCGGCGCACTTCGCCCAGGCCGATGCTGTCGCCGCTCACGGTGCGGCTCAGTTCGGCCAGCGAATCGCGCTTGTAGTGGTTCTGGTCGAGCAGCAGCCAGAGATAGGGCAGCGCATCCGGCGACTGGTTGCGGTACGTGATGCGCGCCTTGCCGGTCACCGAGCGTTTCGCTTCGTCCAGCCGGGCCTCGATGTCGTAGTCGACCTTCTGCTGCCAGTAGCGGTGTCCCGGCGCGCCGGCGGCGTTGCGGTAGTCGGTGGGCGTGGGCCAGTCCTCGCCTTCGAGCTGGCGGAACTTGTCCTCGAACGGCGCCTTGGTCTGGCGCAGGGTCTGCGCAGCGGCCTCGGGGACGGAGGTGCCGATCGCAAGCGCGGCGACGGAGACGGTCAGCAGATGGATGGCGACGAGACGCAGCGACGCTGGAATGCCCACGAAGGTGTTCCCCGGGAAGTGGACGCCGCTCGGCCCCTCTCCCGGGTCGATGCGGACAAACGCCGGATTCTGGTGTTCGGGTTGCGGCCAAGGCGTATGCCGAAAGTCCCGGTTGGCCGTGCCCGGGTCTCGGTCCGCCCGGGCC
>JAEUQE010000857.1 GCA_016789785.1 Bryobacterales bacterium | reverse complement strand
GCTTGATGGACTCTTCGCGGGCCCGCGGCGCGACGATTCGTTGCGCCTCCGTCTGGCCGCGCGCGAAGAAAAGCGCCAGGGCTCTCTGCACCGCCTGCTGCGAAGACTCGACCCCCATGCCGCCACTCGCATCCATGCCAACGACCGCAACAAGCTGATCCGTGCACTCGAGGTCTGTATCCTCGCCCGCCAGCCCGTCACTGACCTCCACCAGACAGGTTCCGAGCCTTTGCGAGGATTCCACACTATCCTGATCGGACTTGATCCAAAACGCGCGGATCTTTACGCGGTCTTAGATGAGCGCTGTATGAGTATGCTGAACGGGGGACTGGTGGAGGAGGTCCGAACGATTCTCGCCATGGGTTACGCACGCGAATGTAAACCGTTTGAAGCAATCGGTTACAAACACGCACTGTGGTTAATTGACGGAAAGCATCCGTCCGAATATATATTCGACGAGATGAAAAAAGATACAAGGCACTATGCCAAGCGTCAGTGGACGTGGTTCAAAAAGGACACGCGAGTGTCCTGGATGGCCGGATTCGGACACTTTACGCAAGTGCAACAAAACGTGGATGAAACACTCTTTACGTCACTTGCCCAGCGGAAGATTTTTTTTCGTTGACCACGGAACATTTCTCCCGCTGCACCGTATATAGAAAGTGAGCAACAACCGTTGCGAACCTGACGACATAAGATCGAGGAGAAAAGATCAAAATGAAGAA
>JAEUQE010000856.1 GCA_016789785.1 Bryobacterales bacterium | reverse complement strand
CGTCGGAGGAAGAGGTTGTACCCTCGCCCCAATGCGCGGCGAATGGCAGCCGGTGATGATGATTGACGATGCTGGCCAAGGCCTTGGAGTAGGTTTCATCGCGGATATGTTAGCGCCGGAATAAAACGAGGCCATTATTGCCGCTTAAGGCAAGGCCACTGGCCTCGGAATTTCGTAAAGTGACACTGCGGGCACGGCATCCGGAGAAGGATGTCAGCAGGACAGGCATGCGGCGTCAAGCCGCGTCTCAGGCCATGGTGATCCCTCCCGCGCCGTCCACAGGAGGAAGCGATTGCGAGGGTACGCCGTGCTTGTTGTCCTTCTTGACGGACTCGATGACGAGATACAGTTTGTCGGCGCTGTTGACTTTGCCCGCAATGCAGTAATAGTGGCCTGCATCTATGCGCTGGGACATGGTGAAGTCGTAAAGCCGATACACTCGCCGGGTGGAGTCATCTCTCATGAGAAAGACAATGCAGTTGCGGCCTTCGATGCGATGGAGCAAGAGGAGATGATTGGCGCTGAAGTTGAACATAAACGCAACAAGGGCGGCAAACGAAACGCTTGCCGCCCCACCGTCAGCTCCGTTGCAGTGTTACCCGCGGGACTCCTCCCAGACGGGATATCGCGCAGCGCGGAGCTTTCCTTTTCCCGCTAGGCTGCTGGGCTCTGCGCCTTGTTGGCTTTGCGCAGGCTGTCGCCACCGAGCAGGAAGATCTCAGAGTT
>JAEUQE010000855.1 GCA_016789785.1 Bryobacterales bacterium | reverse complement strand
CCGAGCCCGATCCGCATCCCGCCCCCGCCGCCTCCGAATCCGAAACCGCCTCCCCCGCCTCCGTCAGACCTTCGATCCTCAAGGTCTTCGCTGTGTCCACCTTCCTGATTCCAGCGCATGGTTCTGTCAGAATGCCCTAGTTTGTGCCACGGTGTCCAGGGGTGCCGCCACGCCCCCGCGTCCCGCGATGATGTCGTCCTGGTGGCACTGTGGCATCAGCGGGCATGCACGGCACCAACGGCCGCGCCCTTCTCTCGCGTTGCTGTGACCACCGGGTGCATCGCCTTGCCAAAGGAAGTTTGAGAAAATAAAAGTTTCCCATGACTTCCACCGAAGCCCTTGCTGTCCCCCAATCCTACCTGGAAGACGCATCCGGATACCTCGGCCGCGCGGACGCTTACTTCGCGCCTTCGAGTGAAGACGAACTGCTCGATGTGCTGCGGCGCGCCCGCGAATCCAGCGCTCCGCTGACCGTTGTTGGCGCGGGCACTGGTGTGGCCGGTGGACGTTGCGCGCATGGCGGCTGGGTCCTGTCGCTTGAGAAATTCCGCGATATCGAAATCCGTCCTGGAAGCGCGCGGGTGGGGGCGGCCGTAAACCTTAACGAACTGCAAGCCGCGGCGGCGCCTTCCGGCCAGTTCTACGCACCGGATCCGACCGAATGGTCTGCTTCCATCGGAGGCACGATTGCGACCAACGCGAGCGGCTCGCGCAGCTTCCGCTATCG
>JAEUQE010000854.1 GCA_016789785.1 Bryobacterales bacterium | reverse complement strand
GGTTCGCCTGGATGGACAGACGGTTTGGTTGACGCAAGCGGCGATGGCCGAATTGTTTCAGACGACGCCGCAGAACATCACGATGCACGTGGCAACCATCTACGAGGAAGGGGAACTGAGCGAGAAGGCAACTTGTAAGGAATACTTACAAGTTCGAGCGGAGGGGAACCGACAGGTGCAGCGGTTGATGAAGCACTACAGCCTCGATGTGGTGCTGGCAGTCGGTTATCGAGTCCGGTCGCCACGAGGCACCCAGTTCCGCCAATGGGCGACGGTCCAGCTGCGCGACCTGCTGGTGAAGGGGTTTGTGCTGGATGACCAGCGCATCAAAGCCGGCCGGACTCTCGGCGAAGACTACTTCGACGAACTGCTCGAACGGATCCGGGACATTCGCGCATCGGAACGTCTGTTTTACCAGAAGATCACCGACATCTACGCCACCAGCATCGATTACGAGGCCAAGGCCGAAATTACCCAGACATTCTTCAAGTCGGTACAAAATAAGTTGCACTGGGCTTGTCACGGTCGGACAGCGGCCGAGATGATCCGTGAACGGGCTGACGCCGGCAAGCCGCACATGGGACTGACCACCTGGAAGAATTCTCCCAAAGGACCCATCCGCAGGCAAGACGTAGAGGTGGCCAAAAACTACCTGAGCCAGGAAGAAATCACCGAACTGAATCGGGTCGTGACGATGTACCTGGACTATGCCGAGGATCAAGCCCGACG
>JAEUQE010000853.1 GCA_016789785.1 Bryobacterales bacterium | reverse complement strand
CCGTTTTGGCCCGCCATGTGCGCCTGCTGGCTTTAGTATAAGCCCACGGGACGGGTGTCTAGAGCCCGAGCCCGACAGCCTGGAATCCAGCATCGACGCAAACGACATTGGCTGTAACCCCGCGTCCGAGATCGCTCGAAAGGAAAACGGCGGTGTCGGCTACCTCCGCCGCATCGCAATTTCGTTTCAGCGGAGCCATGGCGGCCACACCGTCCAACACTTTCGAGAAATCCTTGATCCCCCGGGCAGAGGCAGTCTTGATAGGCCCGGCGGAGATGGCATTGACCCGAATACCCGCGCCCCCCAAATCGTTGGCCAGATACCGCACACAGTTCTCGAGCGCTGCTTTCGCCACCCCCATCACGTTGTAGTTCTGCACCACGCGCACGGCTCCAAGATAGCTGAGGGTGAGGATGGAACCGCCGGCGGTCATGAGCGGCGCCATCGCCTTGGCCACCGCTACAAGAGAATAGGCGCTGACATCCAGGGCAAGGGCGAATCCGGCACGCGACGTTTCGACGAAAGGGCGGGAGAGATCCTCCTTATTGGCGAACGCAATACTATGGACCATCGTGTCGATGCGCACGCCTTCCCCGTGCAGCATGGCCGCAAGCGCGGCGATCTCTTCGTCCTTGGTTACATCGCAATTGAGGATTTTCGACGCACCCAGTTCCTGCCCGAGTTCTTCCACGGTCTGCTTCTGACGGTCGCCCTGGTAGGTGATGAGGAG
>JAEUQE010000852.1 GCA_016789785.1 Bryobacterales bacterium | reverse complement strand
CTCGGCTCCGGTGGAATGGGAATCGTCTATCTCGCCCACCGCGGCGATGGCGAATTCCGCCGCGAAGTGGCCATCAAGATCGCCGGCGGACGGCTGTTTGCCCCCGAGGCCGAGCGCCGCTTCATTCATGAGCGTCAGATCCTCGCCCAACTCGATCACCCCAACATCGTGCGCCTCCTCGATGGCGGCATCGCCGATAGCCAGCGTTACTTCGTCATGGAGTACATCGCCGGCCAGCCTTTGCTCGAATATGCCCGCGCCAAAAACCTCAGCGACTGCCTGCGCCTGTTTCTGGATATCTGTTCCGCCGTCCATTATGCCCATCAGCGCCTTATCATCCACCGCGACTTGAAAGCCGCCAACATCCTGGTGAATGCCGAAGGCGTTGTCAAACTGCTCGATTTCGGCATCGCCCAGATTGTCGAACCTGGCGGCGGCTCGACCGGCGCAACGTTCCTCCGCCCGGTGAGCCTTGCCTGCATGAGCCCTGAGCAGGTCCGCGGCGAATCCCTCACCCTCGCCACCGATATCTACAGCCTCGGCGTTCTGCTCTACGAGCTTACCGCCGGAATCAATCCGCAGTTCCGTGACGGCGATTCCTACGCCGAAGCAGTCGAACGCGTGTTGCACGCCGATCCTCCTCCGCCTGGCCACCATAACCGCTCCCTGCCCCGCGACTTGGATGCCGTGGTTCTCAAGGCCATCGCCAAGGACCCGCGCGAGCGATACTCCTCCG
>JAEUQE010000851.1 GCA_016789785.1 Bryobacterales bacterium | reverse complement strand
GCAGTCAAAATTCTTAGCTTCATGTGGAAAGAATCTCCTTGCCTCCCAGGCTCCGCCCGCTCGCCGCCGCAACGCCAGTATCGGGCCGCTAGATTACCGTAAGCTTACCTTGTTTTCGCACCGTAAGCGATTGAAATGGCGTGGCCGCCCATGGCACAGTCGAAACATGGCCGGCACGCCCGATCTCGTCCGCCAACAAGTAGACCGCATCGTATCGAGCGGCATTTTTCTCCAATCCGAGCGCCTCTGCCGATTTCTCCGCTTCACCGTGGAGGCCAAACTGAACGGCGAAGCCGGCCAGATCAAGGAGTATCTCCTCGGCCGCGAGGTCTTCGACCGCAACCACGACTACGACCCCCGCACCGATCCCATCGTCCGTGTCGAAGCGCGCCGCCTGCGCCGCAAACTCGACGAATACTACGCCGGCCCCGGCGCCTCGGACCCCATCCGCATCGAGTTCCCCAAAGGCGCCTACACGCCCGAATTCGTCCTCCCCTCCGCCCCGGAAACCCCAAGGCGCTGGTGGCTGGCCGCCCTTGGCATCGCAGCCGCGGCCGTCATTCTCGTGCTGCTCTATGTCCGCTTCCAGCCCCGCGATCCGAACATGCTCGTCGTTCTGCCCGCCCGTTGGGTGTGGAAGGCCGAATCTTTCCCTGTCACCCCCTACGACGAGGATCTCGCCGAACGCGTCGCCGCCGAACTTGCCACGCGCCACCACGCCCCCGTCATCGCCTGGCCC
>JAEUQE010000850.1:261-740 GCA_016789785.1 Bryobacterales bacterium | reverse complement strand
TCGATTGCCACTATTCACGCCGCGCTGGACAGCGGCATCAACTGGGTCGACACCGCACCGGCTTATGGCCTCGGCCATTCAGAGACCATCGTCGCGCGTGCGCTCAAAGGCCGCGCGAACCGCCCGTATGTCTTCACCAAATGCTCGCTGGTCTGGGGCGCTGATCGCAAGCTCGACAACAGCCTGAAGGCCGCCTCACTGCGCCGCGAGGTCGAGGACAGTCTGCGCCGCTTACAGGTGGACGTGATCGACCTCTACCAGATTCACTGGCCGAATCCCGACCCGGATATTGAGGAAGGCTGGGACACGCTGGCGAAGCTGCGTGAGGAGGGCAAGGTGCGCTGGATCGGCGTCTCGAACTTCAGCGTCGCGCAGATGCAGCGCGTCGCCCCCACCGCGCCGATTACGTCGTTGCAGCCGCCCTATTCGCTCATCCGCCGCGAGATCGAGGCCGAGATTCTGCCGTACTGCGAACAGAA
>JAEUQE010000850.1:0-251 GCA_016789785.1 Bryobacterales bacterium | reverse complement strand
GGCGTGATCGTCTATTCACCGATGCAGGCCGGGTTGCTGACGGGCGCGATGACGCTGGAACGCGCGCGCCGCCTGCCGGACGACGACTGGCGCAGCCGCGAGGACGACTTCAAGGAACCGCGCCTGGTGCGGCATCTCAAGCTGGTCGATGTGCTGACCGATATTGGCGGGCGGCACGGTTACTCGCCGGGTGAGGTGGCCGTCGCCTGGACGCTGCGGCTGCCAGCGGTGACGGGCGCGATCGTCGGGGC
>JAEUQE010000084.1 GCA_016789785.1 Bryobacterales bacterium | reverse complement strand
TGCGATGCGAACCTACCCTGTGGAAGGGCAGCTTTTTTTCTTCGAGAAGCCGTACGAAGAACGGTCGCGAAACGCCGAGGATGTTCGCCGCCCGCTGGGTGGTGAGTTCATGGTTCCCGGCGACGACTGAAACAGACTTGCCCGCCTCCATGTTGCGCGCGATCTCAACGATCAGCGTTCGCACCCTGGATGGGAGTTCGACTGACTCGCCATTCTTGGTCACAACTTTGGCGGAACCGCGCTGAACAAGCCGGCGCAGAACGCGGAGTTGACCCGGGTCGGTATGGACACTCGAGTTGGCTGCGGGCATGAGGACCTCTTCCATGAGTATCGCATGGACGGAATATCCGTAATAAACGAACCGAGGCCAAGCGGAAACGGGCCGGGTGGAACCGGGTGCCGCCTGGGAGGGAATTTCGATTGACGAAGACCAGGCCATAGTTCGTCCCGGTTGGGAGGCGCGCGTTCCTGCTTGTGATTTGCGATGCTGAACGCATGCTTCGCAAAGTGAATCTCGCTGATGCGTTTCGCAGCTTCGACGAGCAGTGGAGTCCGCGCATCGCCGGTGAACTCAATGGCCAGCACGTGAAGCTGGTGAAGTTTCAGGGCGAGTTCGTGTGGCACCATCATGACCACGAAGACGAGATGTTCCTCGTCATTCGGGGAGAATTCCGCATGGACTACCGCGAGGACGGCGAGGAGCGGGCCATGCATCTCGATCAGGGCGAGTTCGTCATCATCCCGAGGGGCATGGAGCACCGTCCCGTTGCCAATCAAGAGGTAGAGGTGCTGTTGTTTGAACCGGCGTCGACATTGAACACGGGCAATGTGGTGTCCGATCGCACGGTGGAGAAGCCGGCGCATCTTGCGTGAAGAGCATGGCCTCCCACCGATTGCTGGTACAATCGCAGTTTTGCCGTTATGAGCGACACCAACGTCTATCCTCCCAGTCCTGAGTTTTCGGCCAAAGCTCACGTCCCCAGCATGGATGCCTACCGCGCGCTTTGTGAACGCGCCAAAGAGCATCCGGAAGAGTTCTGGGGTGAACTCGCCGAAAAGGAACTGTTCTGGTTCGAGAAGTTCGAACACGTCTTCGAATGGAATCCGCCTTTCGTGAAGTGGTTCACGGGCGGAAAGACGAATGTCAGTTACAACTGCATTGACCGCCACCTTTCCACACCGCGCAAGAACAAGGTGGCGATTCTGTGGGAAGGCGAACCGGGCGATCAGCGCATGATCACCTACCAGGAACTGCATCGCCTGGTATGCCGCTTCGCCAGCGTGCTCAAGGAACGCGGCTACAAGGCGGGCGACCGGGCGATTGTCTACATGCCGATGGTGCCGGAGTTGCCGATCGCGCTGCTTGCCTGCGCGCGGCTCGGCATCACACACAGCGTGGTGTTCGGTGGATTTTCGGCCGAAGCGCTGAAGGCGCGCATTCAGGATCTGGAGGCGCAACTCGTCATCACCGCGGATGGCGGATGGCGCCGTGGCAAAGAGATCCGCCTGAAGGACGCAGTGGATGAAGCACTGCAGGAGTGCCCAACGGTTCGCGATTGCATTGTCTACAAGCGCACGGGCGGCAAGGTGACCATGCAGGATGGCCGCGATTCCTGGTGGCACGATCTGGATGCGAACGCGAGCGAGGACTGCCCGGCCACACCGCTCGACAGCGAGCATCCGCTCTATGTGCTCTACACGTCGGGAACCACGGGCAAGCCGAAGGGCATTCTGCACACCACCGCCGGGTATCTGCTGCAAGCGACCATGACGATGAAGTGGGTGTTCGATCTGAAGGAAGAAGACACCTATTGGTGCACCGCGGATATCGGCTGGGTGACGGGGCACAGCTATATCGTCTATGGTCCGCTGTCGGCGGGCGCGACCACGGTGATGTACGAAGGCGCTCCCGACTTCCCGGCATTCGACCGTTTCTGGCGCATCGTGGAGAAGTACAAAGTGAACATCTTCTACACGTCGCCGACCGCCATCCGCGCCCTGTTGCGGCAAGGCGAACAATGGCCCAACATGCACGATCTCTCGAGCCTGCGTCTGCTCGGCAGCGTCGGCGAGCCCATCAATCCCGCTGCGTGGGAATGGTATCACCGCGTGATCGGCAAAGGGCGCTGCCCGATCGTCGACACATGGTGGCAAACGGAAACTGGCGCGATTCTCATTGCGCCAATGCCGGGAGCGGTGCCGCAGAAGCCGGGGTCGGGCACACTGCCGATGCCGGGCATTCTGCCCGAGATTGTCGATTTGGAAGGCAATCCGGTTGGCGATAACAAGGAAGGCTTCCTCATCCTGCAACGTCCGTGGCCAAGCATGCTGCGCACGATCTGGGGGGATCCCGGCCGCTACAAGGATCAGTATTGGGGCAGGCTGGAAGGCGTGTATTTCACCGGAGACGCCGCCCGCCGGGACTCGGATGGTTACTACTGGATTCTGGGCCGCGTGGATGATGTCATGAATGTGAGCGGACACCGGCTGAGCACCATGGAAGTGGAGTCGGCACTGGTGCGTCATCATGCGGTTGCGGAAGCCGCTGTGGTGGGCAAGCCGCATGAGATCACGGGACAGGCCGTGTGTTGCTTCGTGACGCTGAAGAAGGGCGACTTTGATCATGATGCGCTCGGCAAGGAGTTGCGCAATTGGGTGGCGCATGAGATCGGCGCGTTCGCGCGTCCCGAAGAGATTCGCTTTGCCGAGTCGCTGCCGAAGACGCGCAGTGGCAAGATCATGCGGCGGCTGTTGCGTGAGATCGTGACCAGCCACACGGTGTCGGGCGACGTGACGACGCTGGAAGACATGGGCGTGATCACGAAGCTCGCATCGCAGCACGACGACGACTGACGCAAACGGAGAAGGGCGCGCAGGCGTGGGTGCGCCCTCATGTCTTATCCTGAAAAGGAACGCCCGAACATCACAGGAGAACCCATTGCGAGTTGGATTAATCGGTTGCGGCGCAATCGCCGACAAACACGCGCAGGCCTACAAGAACATCGGTTTCGACATTGTCGTAGTGACGGATAATCGCGAGGAGCGGGGCCGCGAGTTCGCACAGCAATGCGGCGCGCAGTACGTGCGCTCCTATCAGGAAGTGTGCCGTCACCCGGATGTCGACTTCATTGACGTTTGCACGTTTCCGGACTTCCGCCTTCAGCCGCTGAAGGTCGCCGCCGATGCGGGCAAGCATGTGCAGGTGCAGAAGCCCATCGCCACCGATCTGCAGACGGCCATGGGCATGGTGCGCTATTGCCGCAGGGCTGGCGTGATGCTCAACGTCGTTTCGCAGAAGCGCTTCGATGATTCCATTCAGTTTCTTTCGCGCGCCATTCCAGCGGGCCGTCTTGGCACGATTCTGCAAGCCGACGCTTACGTGAAGTGGTATCGCAGCACGGAATACTACTCGCGGCCGATTAAGGGAAGTTGGGCCACCGAGGGTGGCGGCGCCTTGATCAATCAGGCCGTTCACCAAGTGGACATGCTGCTGTTTCTCATTGGCCGCGTGAAGGAGTTGTTCGGCTACTGGCAACTCGGCGCGCTGCACTCGATCGAATCGGAAGATGTGGTGAACGCGGTGCTGCGCTTTGCCAACGGCGCGACGGGCGTCATTCAGGCATCCACGGCATTCTGGCCGGGCTATCCGGAACGCATCGAGATCCATGGCACGAAGGGAACCGCGATTATTGCGGGCGACAAGCTCGTCAGTTGGGATGTGGAGAACGATAGTGGTGAACCCGCGCCCGTCTCCACCGCGGTGCAATCCGGCTCATCCGATCCGATGGCCATCGGGCTGACGTCGTTCGAACGGCAGTTCAGCGATTTCGCCGATGCAATTCGCAACAAGCGCAAGCCGGTGACCAGCGGCGAGGATGGATACCGCGCACTTGAAGTGGTGGTGTCGATCTACAAGTCGTGCCGCGAAGGGCGCAAGGTTGTGTTGGAGGACGAGGTCCTCTGACCCAACAATCCCCGATGAGCTGGAAGATCCGCATCCCCGCGTCGAGCGCGAACCTCGGCCCGGGGTTCGACGCGTTGGGGCTGGCGCTGGATGTGCCGCTGGAGTGCACGTTTCGCCACGCACCTGAGTTGACCATTCGCGTCACTGGACGCGATGCGGACTCCATTCCAACGAACTCCAGCAATCTGATCTGGCAGACGGCTCTGCGGGTAGCTCGCGATTACAAGCGCGACGATCTGCCTGCGGTGGATTTGCACATTCACAACGAGATTCCGCTGGGCAAGGGCCTGGGCTCGTCGGCGGCTGCACTGACGGCGGGCGTGGTGATCGCGGATCTGCTGCTGGGGCTGGGCTGGAAGCCGCTGCGGATTCTGGACGAGGCGGCGCGCATCGAAGGTCATCCCGACAATGTGGCGGCGTGTGTGCTTGGGTCGATTGTCGCGAGTGCGATCGATTCGCACGGCACGACGCGCGCGGTGCGGCTGGCCGTTCCCGAACGGTACGGAGTTGCGGTGGTTGTGCCCGATTTCATCCTGCCAACTTCGGAGGCGCGTGCCGTATTGCCGCAAAGCTACTCGAAGCAGGACACGGTGTTCAACGTGCAGCGCTCGGCTTTGCTGATTGCGGCGCTGGCCACGGGAACCACTAGCGCCTTTCCCGCCGCGCTTGAGGATCGCATGCATCAGCCGTATCGCGCGAAGCTCGTGCCAGGGTTGGAAGAGGTTCTGCGGTTGCGCGCGCCGGGGTTGTTAGGTTGCTGCCTATCCGGTGCGGGCCCGTCGATCCTGGTGTGGTATGAGCGTGGCAATGAGCAGGTGGCGGATCTGGTGCGGCAGATTTTCGCGATGCATGGGCATGCGTCGGAGATTCTGTGGACTCAGATTGATGGGGATGGTTGTGTGATTGAGGAGTTGGCGGAGTAAGCACGGCGCGCGCATCGGAGCTATGACTTACTTCAGCAGCGGGCGCAGGACGGGCGCGATGCCTTGCGCCATGCGCAGGAATCCCAGATCCGTCGGATGCACGCCGTCCACCGTGTCCTCGCCGTCCGCGCCGAACAGACTTTGCGTCGGGATGTAATAGACGGCGGTGTCGCCTGATGCCTTCAACTTCTCATACAGCGTCTTGAGATGGCGGTTCGCCTCGATCGCCTTCGCCCGCCTGGCGTCGACCGTGTGTGAGTCGGTGTAAGTCACGTTCTCCACGAGAACAATCGGCGTCTTCGGATGCGCCGCACGCAGTTTGGCAACAAATGGGCCCACGCGGTCACGGGCCTCATCCGGGCTCAGATTCGGCAAGCTATCCATGACATAGACCGCCGGGTCAAGTTCCGCGAGTAAGTCGGCCATCTCGGGCTCGGTCTTGCCGTTTCCCGAAAAGCCGAGGTTGATCGCGGGCCAATCGAGCATGCGGCTGACAATCGCCGGATAGGCCATTCCCGGCCGCGACGCGCACCCGCCTTGCAGGATGGAGGTGCCGTAGAACACCACCGGTTTCTTGCCTGCCGTGGGGGCAGCCTCAAACGCCGATCCCTCGGGGACACCCACTTCCACCTGCTCCACTCCGTTGTACAGCGGGAGATATAGCAGATACTCCCGCTTCTGGCGGGTAATTCCGGAAACAAGGGTCTGCTCACTGTCGACCTGATCGGGACGCCCAACGCCAATCCACTGCCATTTCCCGCCATTTCTTACATATAAGTCGAGGCCACTTACTCCTGTCGCCGGCATGTGCACAAGCGACAAGCGGGGTCGCCTCACCCGCCAGCGGGCGCGGATGGTGGCTGCGTCCGTGACAAAGCGGTAACTCATGCCCGCCGAGTCCTGCGCCAGACTCCACACCGGCGCGCGAACCACTCCTTCGGCTTTCGCGGGCAGACGGTCGTAGCGGTGTTTGGTCGCGGTCCACCCTTGGCCTTCGAGCGGCATCGAGGCAAGATTGTGCCACCGGGCCGGGGCCTCCGTAGTCTGCCCGGTCTGGGCGGCGATGGGGGCGAAGACCGTCGCGGCCAGGATCCATGTGAGAAACATGGCACTCAGTGTATCGCGTCCACACAGAGTGTGCGCCAGCCTGATACTCTCAATCACTATGAGCAATCTTCGAATTGGAATCGCCGGTCTCGGCTGGGTGGCCGGAGCACACATTGAGACTTTCAAGAAGGTGCGTGGCGCGGATGTGGTCGCGGTGTGTTCGCGCCGGGCACTCGACCCCGCGCAGATCTCGCAGCAGTTCGGCATGCCTCTGCGCGCATACCAGGACTACGATGCGATGCTCCGCGACCCGGAGATCGACGTGATCGACATCTGCACACCTCACCCGCTGCATCCGGATCAGGCCATCCGCGCGGCGCAGGCCGGGAAGCACCTCATCATCGAGAAGCCGATCGCCATCGACTGGCAGAGCGCAACCGCCATGCGCGACGCGATTCGAAAGGCGGGCGTTCAGGCTTGCGTGTGCTTCGAGGTGCGGTACTCGCGGCAGGTGATGGCCATCCACGATGCCATCCGCCGCGGCATGATCGGTGATCTGTATTACGCCGAGGTCGACTATTACCACGGCATCGGGCCCTGGTATGGCCAATACGAATGGAACATCAAGAAGGATTTCGGCGCATCGAGCTTACTCACGGCTGGATGCCACGCGCTGGACTTACTGCTGCACTACATGTCGGCACGCGGCGAAGCCAAGGTAGAAGAGGTCACCAGTTACCAGACGAAGTCGTCCAGCAAGTACTTTACGCCCTACGAGTACAACACCACCTCGGTGACCATCGTGCGATTTGAGGACGGCCGGATTGGCAAAGTCGCGTCTGTTACCGACTGTCTGCAGCCTTACTATTTCCATATGCACCTGTGTGGCAGCGACGGCAGCGTGCTGGACGATAAGTTCACGAGTCTCGGCTGGCAGGGCATGGGCAAGGACCGCTGGAGTCACTTGGGCGTTCCGGTGGTGGATTCCGGCGACGTCAGCGACCATCCGTATCAGCCGCAATTTCAGGCATTCGTGGATGCGCTGGAACGCAAGGAGCCGATGCCATACACCGACTTTGAAACGGCCTTTGAGTCACACCGCGTGGTGTTCGCAGCCGACCGGTCTGCCGCCGAGCGACGTCCGGTGAAGCTGTCCGAGTTTTAGCTTAGCCCAAATAGCCAAAATACTCTCTACTCAATGGCCCGTCTTCGAAGTCCGGTCACATGTTTGGATGGGTGAACAATCGATCACACCCTGCAGCGAGCTTCGAAAGCCGCGAAACAGGCGTCCCCTTGAAAGGGGACGCGGCAGGCAAGATTGCCTGCGCTACGGCGGAGGCAGAGAGCAATAATACGAGAGCGTACTTGTGAAACGTTGCCGCGAGGAGCCGGGACATGGCAGGATGAAGCCGGCTGAAGCCGGCGTTACCACAAAATGCACGAAGCCCCGGGGGAGCAATCTCCCGGGGCTTCGATTCGATGCTGACTTACTAACTACCAGTACAACTTCAGCCCGCCCTGCATGCGGCGGGGTTCGTTGGCCTGTGAGATCCAGCGGCCGAAGTTCTCGTTCTGCAGCGTGGTGGCGCCGCCGCCCGGCCCGAAGATCACACGATTGAACAGGTTGAACGCCTCGGCACGGAAGTCGAGACGGAGACGCTCGCCGAGGAAGAAGAACGACTTGGCAAGCGAGAAGTTCTCCGTGAGGTTCGCGAAGTTGCGCGCCTTTGGATTGTAGCGGGTCATGTTGCCCTGGCGATCGGTCGGTTGCGGGCCGAAGGAATCGCGGGGCTGGAAGAACCGGTCGCGGTTCGGGTCAAAGTCGCCAGTGGAGGCAGCCGAACTGATCCAGCCGTCGTAACTGGTGATGGTCGGACGGTTGCCAAGGCCACCGGGGAAGCCGATGGTGGTTCCGAGTGCGATGGGAGTGCCGCTTGCGTAAGTGTGGACGCCGCCGAGACGCCAGCCGCCGATCACGTAATCCAGCGGCCCGCCGTTGGTGAGGAAGCGCCGTCCCTTGCCAAACGGAAGTTCCCAAACGTAACTGGCCTTGAAGTTATGGGTCTGATCAAACTGGCCGATCGACTTTTCGAGGCCGCGGTTGAAATGGTCCATAGCCGCGCCGCCGACCCAGTAACTATCGGCATCCGTGAGCAGCTTGGAGAATACATAGGACGACAGAAAGGTCAGTCCCATGGAGTATCGTTTCTCCAGTTTGAGCACCATGGCATGGTAGCTGGAGTGGCCGGAACGGTCTCCCTGGCCGCCAGCGGTGTTGATAGTGAAATACTGGGGGAAAGGCCGCAGCGATTGCGCGACGGACTGGCCGTTGGGGAAGGTGCTAAAGGGCTTGCCGATGCCCGCGGCAGCGGCCGCCGCCGAGTCAATACGGCTATTGAGCAGCGCCCGGCCCTCGGCAGTGAACGGACTGAGCCTGGCAGGCAGGTTCCGGAAGTCGACCTGGTTGTAATTCAATAGGCCGGCCTGAAGATGCGAGCCGATGGAGGCATTGTAACCGGCCTCAAAGAGCATGTTATTCGTAAGCTGGCGCTGGATGTTGAAAGTCCAATTGATGTTCTCCGGCGCGCGGCTGACTTCATTGCCCTGCCACCAATCGACGTTGTTGAAGTTACCAAACGCCGGGTTGATGAAGGGCGGAGCAGTCCAGGCGGGCAGGCCGTTGCGAAGCAGGAAGGTGGGTTCCAGATCCTGCGAGGTATTGACGAAATCCTGAATCAGCGCGAAGCCGAGCAGGTGCGCGGAGCCACCCACCGCGCGAACGGCGGCGAAGGAGCGGCCGATTCCCGCACGGATCACGGTCTTCTGTCCGGCACTGTATGCCAGACTGAAGCGCGGTCCCCATGCTCCCCACCAGGTGTCAACCAGGCGGCGTTTGTTCTCGCGGCCCGGTCCGAAACCGGCGAACACCAGCGCACCGGGGCGGCCGTCCGCGCCGGGGTTGGGACGGGTCGGGCTGAAGTCGCTGTACTCGTCGTCCAGTTCGTAGGGCGGCTTGTTCACTTCAAAGCGCAGACCATAGTTAATGGTGAGCTTGGGAGTTACACGCCAGTCGTCCTGGAAGTACATGCCGTGATAGTCGAACACCTGGTCGATGAAGCGCGGCGTGTGGATATTGGCGGATGTGGCGGTACCCAGCAGGAAAGAGGCAAAGGAGCTTCCTCCCGCGGTTGCCTGGTTGGTATCGAGCGGAACGCCCGTCTGCGCGCGGTTGAAACTCACCTGGCCGGAGATGTTCTGCTGGCCGAACCCGAAGTAACGGACCTGTTCGAACATGTAGCCCATCTTGAAGGTGTGCTTGTTCTTAATGAACGTGAAGTCGTCGTTCAGGCTCCAGGTGATGTTTTCCGAACCGTTGTCCGATGGTCCACCCCAGGTATTGAAGTCCTGGAAGCTGATGTTCGGGATGTTATTGGCGGCGTTGGGAACGTTGCCGATATTGAACCGCGACCAATCTTCCTTGCCCACGGCGATGGCACGATTGATTTCGCGCCAGTTATTGCCGCCGGCGTAGAAGCGATTCAGCTTGGTCGGGCTGATGGTCCAGTCATGAGACAAGCGGTAGACGTCGGACCGGGTGTTATTCAGGTTCGCGCCATTGAGGATTCCCGGCAGTCCCGGAGGCCCGTTGGATCCACCGGTCGAGGATCGCGTATTGTAGCCGTAGTAACCGGAAAGGCGGTGCTTTTCCGTAAGTACGTGATCGCCCTTGAAGCTGAGCTTGTCCCAGGGAGCGAGAATGGTACCCTGCTCGATGAAGTTATTGCGGACATAGTCCGAAGTACCCGGGGTCAAGCCGGGGCGGTTCGGCGGCGCGAGTTGGCCGAGTTCAAACAGCTTGCGTGCCGTAGGGTCAAAGCGGGCCGTTGGGATCTGGTTATTCGGAAACGGATCGCGAATGTTGCGGCCCGAGGCATCGCGGCGCGTTGTACTGGGATCGTAGATCTGGAGTTGGCGCCCCTGCGCGTCCACCCAGTTGCGAAGGTCGCCGTTGTAGAACTCGCGCGGAGCGACGCTGAGGAAGTTCGGCGACGCGCCCACGCGGTTGCGGAACCACTCGCCGGCGGCGAAGAAGAAGGTCTTGTTTTTGCCGTTGTAGAGTTTCGGGATCAATACGGGACCGCCGGCGGTGAAGCCGAAGTCATTCTGGCGGTAGATGGCGCGGCGGGCTTCGAAGAAGCGGCGGGCATCCAGCGCGTCGTTACGAAGGAATTCGTAGACGTTGCCATGGAAGTCATTGGTGCCCGACTTCGACACGAACGACATGGTGCCGCCGGCCGACCGTGAATACTCGGCCTTGAAGCCATTGGAGTCCACGGTGAATTCGGAAATGGCGTCGAGCGAAGGAGTGTTGACGGTGGCCCAGACGGTTTGCAGCGCGCGGCCGGTGGTGGCCGAGACGCCGTCCAGAGTCATTCCCCACGAAGCGGCCTGACCGCCGCCGATTTGGAAGTTATTGTCGGTGTTGCCGGAGTTTTTGGTTTCTGGGGCGAGCAGAGCGAGGTCGAAGGCGCTGCGTACGGCGCCGCCGACCACCAGCGGTAACTCGTCGACGAGTTTATTGGAGACTTGTGTTTGAATTCGTGCATTTTCGGTCTGCACGACATTGGCTTGGGCGAGTACTTCCACAGCCTGCTGGGTACTGCCGATCTCGAGACTGGCATCGACGCGCGCCGTGCCGGATGCGATGACGATCACATTCGTGCTGCGCAGCGGCTTGAAGCCATCCTTTTCGACCAGCACTGTATAAGTTCCGATCGGGAGCGACGGCAACGTATAGTCGCCGGTTTCCGTTGACACTGTTTGAAAGGTGGTATTGGTTTCGGTGCGGGTGGCGGTGACCTTTGCACCACCGACAACCGCGCCACTGGCGTCCTTGACCACACCAGTAATGATTCCGCGGTCCTGCTGGGAGAACAGCGCGGTGGTGAGGATTAGCGCCGCAATTAACGAGAGTATGCGACAAAGCATGCGAACCTCCGTGATTTTGCGAACCTGAAGCAGCGTCCATCGACCTGGATGGACAAACGAGCATGAGCATATCACAAACGCGAGTTGCGTCGAGGCTGCGCTGACGCTTCGGATGCCGTGGGGAATGCGCGGGCATGGATGTGTCAAGATGAGTCACCAGGTGGTACATTGGGATAGATAACGCCCGAACTCCCGAATCCGCAGGAGTAAGTCACGATGAGGAGTCGGTCCGTTCTTGCAACTCTGGCGCTGTTCGCGGCGCCCCACTTACTCGCGCAGGGCGCCGAGCCTGAGGCGGTCCAGGGTCTCATCCGCGGCAAGGTTTTCGATGCGGACTCGGGGGCCGGCGTCGGCGAGGCCACGGTGTCCGCAATTCAGATGCGCGGAGCAGGCCGGTCGCAGGTCGTCACTAACAGCTCCGGAGAATTCGAGATTCGCGTCACAATTTCCGACCGATACCGCCTCCAGGTCGACGCACCAGGATTCGCCGAACCCTCGGACCCCGAGTCGTTATTCCCGTGGGTGGAAGTCGACAAGCGGAAGCCTGCGGTCTCCCGCGACCTGCCAGTGCATCGCAACAGCACGATTTCGGGCCGGTTGGTGGATGCGGACAGTGGCGAGGCGGCAACCAGGTTCCGCGTCCAAGCTCTCCGGGCATACTGGACGCAAGGCGAGCGTGGTCTGATGCCCACCGGCAGTTCGCTCACTCTACCCGACGGTTCTTTTCGGATTCCGGACCTGCCGCCCGGTGAGTACTTTGTCGAGATCACTCCTCAGCCCGGCATCCGCCTGCAAGCCGGCATGCCCGCAACAATTCCAAAACCCGAAACTGGGTATGAGTATCTTGTGCTGCCGCGAGGCTCGGTGGATTGGACAACTCCGGTTCTGCTTTCGAGCGGCAGTACTTATGATTTCGGGGTCGTGAAGAGTAAGAAGATCCCGCTCGCCCGGGCCAAGGTTACCGCGATTTCACCCGAGTGCCGGGGCGGAATGCATGCTCGTGCCGAACGCTGGCGCAAGGGGCTCTATGCCCTGCTCAGTCGCCTCGAAATCCCGTGTGACGGCCCACCGTGTTGGTTGCTCGGCCTGCGCCCAGGACGCTATCCACTGGCCGCGATGGAAATGGATTTCCGGACGTACGGGCTGACGTTTGTGGAGGTGATTGAGCCGCAGGAGGGCGCGGAGCCAATACCGGTCGCACTGCGCGTGCATCGCGCGATCACGCTCAATGGCACAGTGATCCTGGATCGCTCCGGGCGCACGCCAGACGAGGCTGGCCCGGTTCCGGAGGGGCTGCGTGTGATGATCTCGCCTCGTGAAGGGCCGGGATCCCCGATTCCACCTCCCACCGTGCGCTCCGGTAGATTCTCCCTGCCGGCACAGGCGCGAATCCCCAGCCGGGTGGTTATCCTCGGGATGCGAGATACTCACTATGGGAAGCAGATCACTTACAACGGCGTTCCTTTGCGGGCCAACGAGATTGAAATTAATCCCGAATCCCTTGTACAGGAGATGGTTGTGGTTTTATCGGACCAGCCGGCCACCTTCCGCGGGCGAGTGATGGACGGCGAAAACGGCGCCGCGGGTGTTTCTGTCTTCCTCGTGCCGTGGCCATTCGAAAACCGTTGGGATGCGCTGGTGCGCGTGGCGACGGACGAATCCGGGAGGTTCGAGAAGAGGGGTCTGTCCCCGGGCGAGTACCGCGCGGTGGTGGCTCGTGGCTCGGAGCGTTCGATCCACGCACCTGGCGTGCTCGTAGGTCTGGCCGCGTCAGGAGGGGAAGTGAAGCTCGAAGGTGGGCAGTCCGTAAACATCGCGCTGACGAAACCCAAATAGACGCTGCGCACGGATTGACGCAACCGGCACGGACTGGCGGCATCGCGCAACGATACTGCTTGCTTCGGTGAACGGTTACACAGGAAAATAAGGATCCAACTTCGCGTAAAAAGCTCGAATGAAGTCCTTCGCCATCTCCGTCACCTCTTCCTGGGTGCGGACGCCTCGAATGGGAATGGTCACCTTCACGACCGCCGTATCCGACCGGTTGTATCGAATCGAATCCAGAGCCGTGTATACTTTGGCACGGTACTCGCTGGCGACCGTACGGAACGGGGTGTGATACCAATAGATGACCATCGACTTGTCGTCGCCCCGCGCCACGACGTAGCGGTTGGCTTCCAGTGGACCCTGACGGCCCGGGACGTCCACAGAAATCTGGTCGTTCAGTACCGGAACCCAGCCCGAGCCTGGCAGACAATTCTTCGGAGAATGCGGCGCCTTGCCGCTGCGCTGGGTTCCGAAGTAGGCGATGAAGAGGCTTGCGACCGCAGTGTGCCTGGCGCTCCCATACCAGCGCGTCACCACGTCGTCGGCCCTCAAAACGTCCATCACTTCCTTCTCGACCACGCCTTCCTGAACCATCTTCCACTCGCCAAGTTCCTGCGGAAACGTCGCCAGGCGGCTGACCACGCGGACGGGTTCGGTTCGCCCAAAGGCATAAAACGCCACAGCCTGCAACACGAGAAAGGCCGTCAACAGTCGCGCTGGGGTGGAGGAAAGAACGTCACGCATTTCGGAGCGCCCTCATTTCAAGATTGATTTCATACTCCCTGAGGTTCAGGGTCGGGCCCAGTGGGGGGCGCCGTTGCCGTTTGATAAACCAGATTCACAAACCTGTGAGTGACAAACAGCATTACGAACGCAATGGCGAAAACGGCCCAACCGGACATACTGTGATAAACGCCGGTCGCGTACTCGGTGTTGATCTCGCTCAACAAGCCTGTGAGGGTCACACGGCTGGCATTGGCCGTGATGGCGATGGGCACGGTGAGCACCAGCAGGACCCAACGCATCCAAACCTTCTGGTCGAAGAAGTGCGCATAGATCAACGACAGAAACGACAGCGAAATCAACGACCGGATTCCGCTGCAGGCCTCCACTACGGATAGCTTCTGGCTGGGGAGTTCCAGCACGTTCCCCTCACGCAGAACCGGAATCCCAAACATGTCCAGAACGATCTCGGCTAACTGGCTGGCAAGCAACTGGAGCGGAAAGGTGATGCGGTTGTAAATGATGGCGGGAATGGGAATCATGAAGAGCAGCAGAAAGAGCGGAAATGCGAGAATCCGCACCGCCTTCCAGCCGCCCAGCACCAGCACGCAGCCAAAAACCGAAAGGAGAAAGGCCACCCTGGTGGTAAAGAGCTCCGCGGCGAGCGTTCCGAGAATGGAAAGACCGGCGCCCAGGATCAGAAAGAGATAGCCGGCAAGGCTGCTCTTCAACTGCGCACTGCGCAATTGATCTTTGTTCTGCCATGCCACGTACCCGGCAATCACGGGCACGAAGAAACCATGCCCCATGTCCTCATCGTTGGCCCACTGGCTCACCAGACGCTGCAGAATCGGCGCGTAGCACACGACCAGCAGGGCCAGGAACCAAGCAAGCGAGACTAGCGAGAACGGGTACGGCGCCGTGGCAAGCGGCTCCCCTACGTTTTTTTGGGGCGTCATGCCCTCCAGCGGCTGCATTGGAAGCTTCTTCTCCATAGTAGAGCACAGGCGGGATATCGATACAACCACCTGTCCCGGCCGAGAGGGTTGGGGGATTAAGCCCAGCCCTATTTCCTATCGCTAGTCGATTACAATGAAGGTCTGGATGATACGCCGCACCTGGAGTCGTCTGATCGCAGGGAAGGTCGATCGCGCGTTTCGGCAGCCAGAACTTCATTCGCCGGCGGAGACCTCCGGTTGTTTCCGCACCGGTGCGACTCCCGGTCCAGTCTCGCATCGCTGGTTTCGTCTCCCCCACCTTCGAACTCCAGTATCAAGGTCGGGCCCCCTGGCGCTTCTGGTGCTGATGAATGCGGGCTGCTCCGCACTCCAAACCCAAACACATCCTCCGCTGCCCAAGCTGGATACCGCACCTTGGGAGAAACTTCATCCGGAGCCGGCGGGCCTGCTTCGCGAAGCTCACGCCAAAGCCTCGCAAGCCCCTTCCGATGGCGAACTGGTCAGTAAGCTTGCCATGACGCTCCACGCCCTCGGCTTCGAAACCCAGGCCCGCGCCGTCTATCCGAGGGCGATTGCGCTTCGGCCCAAGAATGCACAGATCGCCTATCTGCATGCGAAGCTGGTGAGCGAGCAGAAAGCTCCCGCCGAAGAGCAAATCGCCGCCTGGGAGCATGCCGCTGCCGCCAATCCGGAGTATCTGCCGGCCCGCCTCGCACTGCTGGAACGCCTGCTTGAGGCGAAAAGCCTGAACCGGGCCCGCGCCCTTGCCGAAGAGGCCCTGAAGACTGACACCCCCGAGGCTCTCAGCTACTATTGGGCTGGCCGCATCCGGCGTGCGCAGGCCGACTTGCCGGCTGCAATTCAGTTCTTTCTCACTGCCTGCGATCTGAATCCCAGAATGCGCGAGGCTCGCCAGGCGCTGGCTGAAGCACATCGCGCCGCTGGCGAAAACGACAAGGCCGACGCGCAGGAAAAGCTATTGGCTTCCAGCAGGCCCGGCCAGCAAGCCTTGCTCAGCGACAGCCTTGCCGATCCGTACCTTGATCACCTGCATCAACTGAAGGGCCCGATCGCGCTGGAGATGGAAAGCGCGCGGAAAGCGGCGGCCGCTGGACGTCCCCAGGAGGCCATCCGCCGTTATCTCGCCGTCCTCGGCCGGGATCCCAAGCACCCCGAAGCATACGCGAAACTGATGCAGGCCGCCTATGAGACCCGCCAGTTCGCGGCCATGAAAGAGCATTATCAGAAGGCGTCGGAGGCCGGTATCGATCTGCCGGCGATTCATTTCGCCTGGGCGCAGGCGCTGATGGCACAGAACCACACCGCCGAGGCCGAAAAGCTGCTCCGGAACGCGTCGCTACGGGAGCCTGGCAACGCCGAAATCCACGGGCAGCTTGGGGCCGCTCTCGACAAACTTCGGCGCCGCGACGATGCCGAGGCGAGCTACCGCAAGGCGCTCGAAATCGATCCGAAGCTGCGCGACGCGCGAGCCGGTTTGGCGCGGCTGGTGATTGGCAAGAACCCAGGAGAAGCGGCCGAATTGTTTGAAGGCTCCATCGGCGGCCCGGATCACAAGGAGAATGCTGTCCGCCTGTATCAGCTCGCCGACGCCTACTTTCGTCTGCGCAAGTACGACCTTGCGGCGTCACGGGCCACTCGCGGCCGCCAGTTCGCCCAGTTGGCGAAGGTTCCCTGGCTCGTCACCCGGCTGGATGCCCTGATTCAGCGGTGCCGTGCCGACCGTTCCTGACAACGCCGCCCACTGGTTTCGTCCGTTTTCGGACACTGCGTCCGGACCAACCCGTTGAAGACTCGACAGCTTTCCGTGGCGGATCACGTGCAGACGCTATGAATACAATGATCGTCTTTCGCTACGCATTCCGGACGCTCGCCAAGACACCGTTTGTTACCGCAGTCGCCGTGGTATCTCTCGCCCTCGGCATCGGCGCCAACACCGCGATCTTCTCGCTTTTCGATCGCATGTTGCTGCGCAGCCTGCCCGTGGCCGAACCGGGCCGGCTGGTGGTCCTCCGCAGCGACGGCCCGAAGTCAGGCTCCATTTCGGCCTCCAACGCGGGCAATAGCACCTATGTGTTCAGCTACCCCATGTTCCGGGATCTCCAGAAGCAGAAGAGCCTGTTCACCGGCATCCTGGGACATCGCGAGTTCGGCGCCAATCTGGCGTTCAAAGGGCAGACCACTTCGTCTTCCGGACTGCTGGTCTCCGGCAATTTCTTCCAGGTGCTCGGAGTGAATCCGCACCTCGGGCGTCTGCTCACGGATCAGGATGACCACACACAGGGCGGCCACAACGTAGTGGTGCTTTCCTATCACTATTGGTTCGAGCGCTTCGCCGCCAACCCCGCGGTGCTGAATGAGACGATGATCGTGAACGCCCAGCCGATGACGATCATTGGAGTAACTCCTCCGAACTTCGCGGGGGTTACGTTGGGAACGCGTCCTGACGTGTATGTTCCCATTACGATGCGGACTGCCGTGAATCCGCGATGGAAGGGTTTTGAGAATCGCCGGGACTACTGGGTATACCTGATGGCTCGCCTCCAGCCTGACAAGGATATCCTGCAGGCCCAGGGAGCCATCGACACAGGCTACCGGGGGCTGATTCAGCAGGAACTCCCCCTGCAGAAAGGGGCCAGCGAGAAGTATATCGAGCGCTTCCGGCAAAAGGCAATCCAGTTGGAACCCGGGTTCCGCGGCCAAAGCTCGGTTCGCAAGGAAGCGAGCGGGCCGCTGGGCTTACTGCTGACGACCACGGGATTTGTTCTGTTGATCGCCTGTGCGAACATCGCCAATCTGTTGCTGGCGCGCGCCTCCACCCGAGCCAAGGAAATCGCGATCCGTCTGTCGGTGGGCGCGACCCGCGCGCAGTTACTCAAACAGTTACTCGTCGAGTCGTGTTTGCTGGCGCTGATGGGTGGCTTCGCGGGACTGCTGGTGTCGGTGTGGACGCTGGAGGGCCTTCGCTCGATGATGCCGGCCGAGATCGTGCACACAGTCGACGCCTCGCTCGACTGGCGCATTCTGCTGTTCAGCCTGATGCTCTCGCTCACCACTGGCTTTCTCTTCGGACTCTTCCCGGCTCTTCACAGCACGCGTCCGGATCTCTCCTCCACACTGAAGGACACGGCCGGGCAGACCACCGTCGGCTCGGGATCCACGTTCTTCCGCAAGGCGCTGGTCGCGGGCCAGATTGCGATGTCGCTGCTGCTGTTGGTCTCGGCTGGACTTTTCACGCACTCCCTGGCAAAAGTGATGCGGGTGGATCTCGGCCTCCGCACGGACAACTTAGTAGTTTTCGGACTGTCGCCGGAATTGAATAACTATAGACCGCCGCAATCGATGTCATTTTTCGAACGGCTGGAGACCGCGATCGCCGCGATTCCTGGCGTGCAGTCTGTCAGTGCCTCGCAGGTTCCGGTGCTGTCGGGCAGCAGTTGGGGCTCAAATGTGATCGTCGAGGGGTTCGACGCGGGTCCCGATACCGACACCCACTCCATGTACAGCGAAGTGGGGCCTGGCTTCTTCCGCACCATCGGCATACCTCTGATCGCGGGCCGCGAATTCACCGAGGCCGATCACCTGAAGGCGCCCCGGGCAGTGATCGTCAACGAATCATTCGTGCGGAAGTTCATCCCGAAAGGCGAGGCGCTCGGACGCCGCATGGGGCAGGGCGGCGCCAAAAAGCCGGACATCGAGATCGTCGGTGTCGTGAAGAATGCCAAGTATGCAGACGTAAAAGAGAGTGCGCCGCCGCTTTTCTACCTCCCCTACCGGCAAAATGATTCCATCGGCGCATTGAACTTCTATGTGCGCACCGCCGTGCTTCCGGATCAGATCATGCCAGTGATTCGCAAAAAGGTAAGTGAGTTAGACCCCAACTTACCCTTGGAGAATCTCAAGACTCTAAAGGCCCAGGTGGAGGAAAATGTTTTCGCCGACCGGATCCTTTCCACCATGGCCGCGGCGTTCGCCATTCTTGCCACGGTGCTCGCGGCGGTCGGGTTATACGGAGTACTGGCCTACATGGTCAGCAGCCGCACGCGCGAGATCGGCATCCGGCTTGCGCTTGGAGCCGGCCCCGGCAGCGTGCGCGGCCTGGTGATGAAAGAAGTCTCGCTGCTGCTCGCGATCGGCGTGGCCATCGGCCTGCCCGCGGCGATAGGCATCGGCCGGCTCTCGCAGTCGATGTTGTTTGAACTCAAGCCCCACGATCCCCTGACACTCGGGGCGGCGGCGCTCGTGATCTGCACCGTGTCGCTGCTGGCGGGCTACGGACCCGCGTGGCGCGCGACAAAGATCGACCCGATGCGTGCCCTGCGCCAGGATTGAGCGGCTGGACTGGAGCCTCAATCCGGCGAGAAATTCAGCCAAGTATTTCTTGTGGTAGCTCGCGCCGCCAGAACAGCCCGTCGCAGATCGGGTGCCGGCTTGAGAGCCCACACGGGCCCCGTGGGCGCGAGCGCTACCTGCGCACCAGATACGAGACTGCATTGCTGAAACGGTGTAGCCGGAAAGTGGCAGGCCGCCGGCCGGCGCCGCGAAAGCGGACGATGACGCCTGCTTCAGTAATGCACCATCGAGTAAATCGGATAACCCGCCAGTTTTTCGCGGCCCTTCAGAAAGTCAAGCTCAATCACAAAGCCCAACCCGGCCACCGTGCCACCGAGTTTCTCCACTAACTTCGCCACAGCCTGCGCGGTGCCCCCGGTCGCGAGCACGTCGTCGATGATCAGCACGTGCTGGCCGGGCTTGATTGCGTCCTTGTGGATCTCCAACCGGTCGGTGCCGTACTCCAGTTCGTACTCGATCGACTCCACGGCGGCAGGCAGCTTCTTCGGCTTGCGCACTGGGATGAAGCCCGTCCCCATCGCATAGGCAACCGATGGAGCGAAGATGAAGCCTCGCGCCTCAATGCCGAGGATCACATCCACGCGCAGTTTGCAGTAGTGTTCCTCGAAACGGTCAATCACGGTGCCAAAACCGTCCTTGTCCCGGAGCAGCGTGGTCACATCGTAGAAGAGAATGCCAGGCTTGGGGAAGTCGGGCACTTCCCGGATGAGTTTCTTGAGATCCATATGGGTTCAACCGTTAATCTGAAAGCCCTCGTATTTTACCAGAGCCGCTTCCCTGCTCTCGACCGCCCGCACATCCGAGAACGGTGGCCCTTTCCAAAGGTAGCCCGCGAACTCGCTGAGTTGCTCCCCGGTTCCGGTTGCGTAGACCTCCACGCGCCCGTCATCGAGGTTGCGGGTGTAACCGCGAATCCCGATCTCGCGCGCATGGCGCTGCGCCCAATAGCGGTATCCGACGCCCTGTACGCGCCCTTGAATGAAGTAGTGCCGTGCCTGCCTGCGGGACTCTGCCATCAACGCGCATGCTAGCATAATGGCCATGAATCGACGAGACTTCTTCCGCGCGACGGGCGCGGCTGCCTTGCTTCCTTCGCTCTCATCCACGGCATCGGCACAGGAAGGCACGGGCCGCTACAAGGTTTCGCTGGCGCAGTGGTCGTTGCACAAGGCCATCCAGAGCCGCATGATCACAAACCTGCAGTTTCCGCGGATCGCGCGGGAGCAGTTCGGGATTGAAGGCCTGGAGTTTGTGAACACGCTGATGGAGCCGCCCATTGAGTATTTCCTGTCGCAGCTCAAGAAGAACATGCGCGACACGGGCACCAAGGGTGTCCTGATCATGGTGGACGGCGAAGGCTACATGGGCGCAGTATCGAAGCCTGAGCGCATGAAGGCCGCGGAGCGCCACTTCAAGTGGGTGGACGCCGCCGCGGAGCTCGGCTGCCACGCCATCCGCACCAATATGTATCCCGGCGAGAAGGAACCCGCCACCGAAGCCGAGATCGCCGACTTCCTCAACCGCTGCGCCGAAAGTTTCGCCAAGCTGTGCGAGTACGGAAAAGCCGCGAATATCAATATCATTATTGAGAATCATGGCGGCGTTTCGTCGAACCCGGATGTCGTGGTGCGTCTGATGGAGAAGGTGAAGCTGCCCAACTTCGGCACGCTGCCCGATTTCGGCAACTTCCCCAAGGAGATCGACCGTTACAGCGCCGTCGAGAAGCTCATGAAGTATGCCAAGGGCGTCAGCTTCAAGTGCATGGACTTCGATGCCTCGGGCAAGGAAACCACGATGGATTGCGACCGGCTGATGAAGATCGTGGGCGCGTCCAGTTACCGGGGCTACGTCGGGATTGAGTTCGAAGGAGCGCGCCTGACGGAATTCGAGGGGATTCAGGCCGCGCGTCGCTTCCTCGACCGTTACGTGTAAGGGGCACACTTCCGCCTTTCTCGCTTCATTCGGCCGGTTCCGCGGGCCTCATGCCGGCGGGTCCTCAACCCGGCGCGAGGCCCCGAATCACTCCTTCGCCGGAGGCGTGTCCAGATACCGGATGATGCGACCGGTCAACCCACGTTCCACAAGCGCCGCTGCGGGCCGGGCAAAGTAACCCGCAATGTCGACCACCACGTGCGTCTGGCGGAAAGCGTAAATGTCGATCGCGCCGCCCGAACCCGCGGGAACAATTGCCGAGTTGGTCACCGTTTGTCCCTGGAACGCGTTCAGAATGGACGCGTTCGGTTGGCCCTGCCCCGATGGCCACGCCGTCAGGAAGGGCATCGGATTCCCTCCCGGGATCGCCGTCGTGTGCAACGCGTACGCGCGCGCATTGGTTGGCACGCCGCTGCAACTGGTGCTGAACATCGGGAGCGAACGGGTTTGCTCATTGCCGAAGAGCGGCCCACCAAACGGGCCAGGCGCCTGCCGCGTATCCGAAACCCGGCACTGCCGCACTGGGAAGAACAGCAATCCCTGGCCATTATCCGGCGCAAAGTAGCCGTTGATATCGATCAGGAAGTCCGTCCGGTCAAACGTAAACACGTCGACGCTCCCGTCGGCCGATGCGGGTAGAATCACGCTATTGGCAAGCACTCTTCCGGCCGGCGAATTGATATTCGAGATATTCGGCTGCCCCACTCCGGAGGGCCAGGCGGTCAGGAATTGCAGCGCCCCCTGTGGCACGGCCGTAATCGTGACGGAGTAAGCCGCGGCGCCCACGGGCACCTGACAATAGGGCGTCAGCGGGAAGCGGAAACGCCGTGTTTCGCGCGCGTTCATCGACGGTGGACCGAACGGCCCGGCAGGCTGCCGGTACTCAGTGCGTGTATCGATCACTCGGCAGGGAGTCATCGGGTAGAACACCAGGTTCGACACAGCGGAATTATCGGTCATGTAACCGCTGATATCGAGAATAATGTCCACATTGTTCGAAGCGAAGACCTGGATTGTGCCGCCAGGACCGGCCTTCACCAGTGCCGAGTTAGCCACAATCTGCGCATCGGGGGAGCGCACGGTCCAGAAGTCGGGACGTGTTTCACCGCCGGGCCAGATGGTGACGAAATCGAGCGGTCCCCGCGGAACCACAGTGACATTCAGCACATAGGCCGACGCACTCGTGGGAATGTTGCAGACGTTTGACGCGGGAAGGACCAGCGTGCGTGTTTCGTTTGCCTGCATGAAGGGCGGCCCGAAACTGCCTGTGCGGCCTTCGAAGTTATACTCGGGGCGCGTTTCCATGATGCGGCACGGAGTAATCGGCACGAACCGCAAACCGTTGGACGAAAGTAACTGCCCGGTCTGAGTTACAGTGAAGGTCTGGCCGCCGATCGTGAGAGTGGCGCTGCGCTGGACGCCGGTGTGCTGGGCGACGCTATACCCGACAGTGCCAGGGCCGGTTCCGGCATTGGCGTCCGTCACGGTGATCCACGATGCGTTACTCGACGCGGCCCACGAGCAGCCGGCCGCGGTGCTCACCGAAACCGTTCCCGAACCCCCATTGCCGCTGAAGGACGCCATGCTCTGGGACAGCGTGTAAGTGCAATTGGGAGTCGTGCTGGCGGTCTGCTGCACGATCTGGAGCCGTTCCCCACTTACTTCCACAAAACCCGTTCGCGGCAAGGTGGAGACCGACGCCGCCGCATTGAATCTCACAGTACCCGAGCCTGCTCCCGTAGTGGGCGCCTGGAGTTGGAGCCACTCGGGCGCAGACACCGCCTCCCAGGCGCAGCCATCGCCGGTGGCGACGTTGATTGCGAAGTTGCCACCGCCCGGTGGCACGGTGGAGTTCTGCGTACTGAGCGTCGTGAGGCAGCCCTGCGAGGCTTGGACAATCCGCAGTTCCCTGCCCCCGATGCCGATCGTGGCCGACCGCGGGGCGATGACACCGTTTGGAGCGATGGTCAACACCAGGCTGACCGGCCCTCTCACGGCTCCACTCGGGTTCAGGGTGATCCATGGAATGGTGGTGGCAACGTTCCAGTCGCAGGCAGGACCAGTCTGCACATCCACCGTCGCGGTCCCGCCGAGCGAACCCGCGGTTACTAAGTTCCGGCTAAGTGTGATCTGGCAGCCGGTAACCGATTCCACCAGCGCCTCCGAACTATTGTTATTCAGATCGGGATCGCTTTGCGCGGCCCCAACCGTGGCGGGGCTCTCCAACTGGCTCTGGTTATTCAGGCAGTTGGGGCAGTTCGGCAATCCGGTCACCGAGTAAGTGGTTGTTACCGAGGCTTGTGCGCCCGCGGCCATGGTGCCGAGGTTCACACGCACGCCCCGATCCAGCACCGTGCACGTGCCGGTGCTCGGCGTACAGACAGGGTTGGTGAACCCTTCGCTCGGGATGTTGCGCACGGTGACGTTGTCCGCGTTGCGTTCCGAGTCATTGGTGACGGTGTGAGTGAATGTCACGGTGCCGCCCAAAGGCGCCGGAGTCCGCTGTGCGATGGGACGGCTGCCCATGCCCGTCGTGGTGCGGATGCGCATGTTCACGAACGGCACGGGCGCGGCCGCATTCAAAAAGCGCGGAACCGGTCCGCTGGCGCTGGCGATGCCGACATCGCTCACCGGGCCAAGTGAGGCATTGAATTGAATCCCTTCCACAGCGCCGTTCTCCACAAGAATTGGCAGTTCAATCGAATCGACAGCCGCCGCGTCGCTTCCCACCAGTTCCCAGGTGGCGTTGGCCGTGCCATTGCTGACTGTAAGTTGCGAGTAAGTGCCGCCGGCGCGCGGTGCGCCTGCCACGGCGCTTCCGCCCGACCCATCCGCATTGGCGGAGAACAGGCGGGCCTTGTTGTCCGCGCTGGCGGCCGCTGCGAAAACTGCCGCGCCGTTCGGAATCCCCTGGATCACGAGCCGGATGCGTGTGCCCGTATCGGCATTCTGTCCGCTGCCCTCCTCGGAGAGCTGTTTGAACACGGTAGGCGATGTCTCCGTAATCAGCACCGGGACAATGCGCTGCGCGGCGGTCTCGCCATTGCGAGTCGCGCCCCGGCTCACCACAACCGGTTGGGCGATCTGCGCAAGCGTGCGGGTCGCATTCAGAACAGTCACCGGCACTGGCGAACGGAGATTCACTCGCGCGGTGATCTGGGTAGCGCCGACCACCGACGCGTCGGCGCGCAGCCCCGAAATCCGGAATCGCCGGAAAAGCGACGGCTCGCCCTCGGAAATCGGAATATTGAGGAAGCGAATCGCATTGGGCCCTTCGACGCGGCCTGGAATGGTGGAGCCGCCCACGGCGAGCATCACGGCATCCGTGGTCTCATTGGCCGGCTGCGTCACACGGTTGGATACGTGTGCATTCAGAGTAACTACCAGGTCAGCCCGAAAGATGTTGCCGCCGGTACGTCCGCTGCATTCGACCTCGAAGGCGGGCAGTAACTCCGTGCGCCCGGTGGAACGTACTGTGGCCGTGGATGCCGGCGCCTGCACATTGCAACTGATCCCAGTAGCCGAGTTTGACGACTGATTGACCGTGAACGTCTGGCCGCCGATGGTGATCGTTCCCGTGCGTGGCGCGTTGGATGTGTTGGCGGCGATGTTGAAATTCACCGTCGAGGGGCCCGAGGGATTTCCGCCGGAGGTCACGGTAAGGAAGCTTGCGTTGCTGGTTACCGAGTAGGCGCAGCCGCCCCCAACGGACACCGCGACCAAGCCGGATCCGCTTCCCGCCCCGGCGCTCAGTTCGGATTCTCCCAAAGTAACATTGGCGCAATCCGTTCCTGCCTGCCGGAGGATGAATGGTACGCCGGCGACCAGCAGCGTTCCAGCGCGCGTTTGAGCCGCGGTGTTGGCGGTGAAAGAGACGGTGAGAGTGCCGTTGCCCGTGCCGCCGGCCGGAGCGGAAGCGCTGGCCCATGCAATGTTACTCGACGCCGCCCAAATACACTCGGGAGAAGTAACTGCCACGTTGACCTGGAAAGTCCCCGCGCCCGAGCCCACGCTCGTGCTAAGCGGCGTGATGGCGCCGGTGCAGCCCGTGCCCGCCTGAGAGATGGTGAACGTCTGCCCGCCGATGGTCAAGGTGCCTGCGCGTGGGGCCGTCGTCGCGTTCGCGGCCACCGTGAAGCGGATGACGCCCGCGCCGGAACCTGATCCGCCGCTGGTGATGGTGACGAAGCTCGAACTGGTGCCCGCGGTCCACGGGCAGCCGCCAGACGTCGCGAGACTTACTTCGCCGGAGCCCCCTGCCGCGCTAAATGAGATACTGCTGGAAGATAAGTTGTAAGTGCAATTTGTCGGCGGCCGGACAATCACGGTAGCCGTCGCGACACGTGACGTGTCCTCCGTACTGGTGGCAGTGACGGTCACCGTGGTCTGTGCCGCGATGGAGGCGGGCGCCGTGTAGAGACCGCCCGGCGTGATGGCGCCGATGTTCGGCGGGCTGATCGTCCAGGTGACGGCGGTGGACGTCTGGCCGGAAACAGCCGCCGTAAACTGCTGCGACTGGCTTGGAGAAAGCGTCACGGTCCCCGGAGAGACACTGATGCTCGATACGACTTCGCCGTTACGGACTTCGAAGATCAGGCGGCCCGGGATGGTGGAACCCTGAATACGATAGCGCAGGCCATTGGGATTGCTATCGATGAGCGCACCAGCGATCCGGGAGCCGGTGATCTCGAAGCTGCGGTTTTGTGCGCCGGTGAGCCCGTTCGACCAGCCCACTGCCGCCGGGATGCAGTTCGGAAGTCCGGCGCACAGTCCGTTGTTGCCGTTCTGCGAGGGGACATCCGGACCGCCGGCCTCCCATTCCATGACGCCGTAGTTGAATTCCATATCGAAGTCACCGGCGGCACGGTCGGCACGGTTGATGAGGATCAACTGAAAGTTGACTTTCTTGGTTCCGTGCCGCAGGAAGTAGCCCTGATTCAGCCAGTTGACGCCGAAGGCCTGCCGTCCGTTGAGGGTCCCGCCGCCGTAGGTGACCGCCGTGTCGGTGGCGTTCATGTCGTTGTCGGCAAAGTACGGAGCAATGATGCGGATAATGGAGCCCTGCAGGACTTCCGGGACGAAGTTGCCGGGCCGGGCTTGCCCGAAGGTGACGTTGCCGTGGGAGTTGACGTAGAGCGAGGACTCGGTGACGCCGAAGAAGTTGACCGTGAAGCCGATAGGTTCAAGTGGCGAGGAACAGTCGAGACACGGGCCGAACTGCTTGGTGTTGAAGCCTTGCCGGATGGCAGGCGCCTGGGTCTGAGCGCTGGCGGAGACAACAGCAAGAAGCCACAAGCCTACGGAACAGAACAAACGCATGATCTCACCTTCCCGGGCAATCTGGTTTTAACAATTGAGACTTCGGCCCAATTGGTACTATTGGACTTTCGTCGGAATCGCTCCAGATCTTTAAGGTCGGGGTTAGGGTTTGGGTTGGATGGGAGGTCCGGAAGGGCGGGCTGCCACCTCGCCCGTAGCGGATACCGAGCGTTTCAAGCCCAGAACAAAATCGACCGTTTTCGTTTCAGCCGCGGACACCGTGAATGGCTGCTGCGTTTCGCCCGTCTCTTCATGCCATGCGGCGAGCACGTACTCACCTGGTGGCAGACCGTTGACCGTGAACTCCCCATCGCTGTTCGTGATGGCGAAGTACGGATGCTCCAGCACGCCGATGTAGCTCTTCATCCACGCATGAATATTGCACTTCACCGGAATCATGACTTCCGGAAAACCGAAACGCCGCTGCAGATCAGGCGCTTGCGGAGGCTGCTGCTGATTCCAATCCCGATTGTTCTTCGGGACAGGGTGAATGTTGTGCGAGACGGGGTCGCTGTTCTTCACTCGCAGTGTCTGCCCGGTGCGAATGCCTGTGACCCGCGGGATAAACTGGCAGCCCTTCTGCTCGATCACCACAGCTTGTTGCGTAGGTTCGAATGTCTTCCCTTCCAGCCCCTTTTGCACATAAACAAACGCATTGGCGAGCCCGTTCTGCTTGCCCACGCGCACGCGTTCTTCGAACACCGGCTCCGGGTGCAGCTTTGCGCAATCGGCCTCGGCATCCATGGAGATGCGCTTTCGTGGTGGCGCCTTGCCTTCGAAGCGAACCACTCCACGCACGTTGGCTGCCGTCGCTGGATCCACACGGAAATACACCGGCGCCTTCTTCTTTGCGTTCTTCTCCGGGCCAGCCACAGGACGGTTCGCAGTACATCCCACCGCGAAAACCACGCACGCAACGACCGATGCAGATTTCATTTCGGCGCCTCGCCAGTAAGCGATTCCATGAAGGCAACCAGATCGGCGCGCTCCTGCCGCGTGAGGTGGCTCAGCGACTTAATCTCTTTGTCGAGATGCCGGTTCGCATTGCCCCCGCCGACGTAGAAGTCGACGACATCCTTCAGCGTCTTGAGGCTGCCGTCATGCATGTAGGGTGCGGTTTCGGCAATGTTGCGCAACGTCGGCGTGCGGAAGGCGCCCATGTCGGCTTCCTGATTCGTGACCACGAAACGCCCCGCATCGGTGAGTTCGCCTTCGGGATTCATGCCCGCGCCGAGGTTGTGGAACTTGTTGTCGGTGAATAGCGCGTATTCTTCGTCAATGGTGTGGCACACCGCGCAATTGCCCTTCTTCACGTCTCGGAATACCGCCAGACCATGGATCGCCGCAGGGCTCAGCGCGCTCTTGTCGCCGCCATATTGATAGCGGTCAAAAGGCGAGTTGCCGCGAAGCACCGTGCGCTCAAACGCGGCAATCGCCGACGTGATGCGTTGCATATTGACCGGTGATTGACCGGCCGGCGCTTCGCCGTATGCGGCCACGAACATCGCACGCAGTTCCGCGTTGGCGCCGACGCTCTTCTCCACGCCTTCCACGCTGTGCGCCATCTCCACAGGATTCACGATCGGCCCCGCGGCTTGCGCTTCCAGTGTCGCCGCACGGCCATCCCAGAACATCGGCGCGGCATACGCTGCATTGATCACCGTCGGCGCGCTGCGATTTCCCTTCTTGCCCTTCACTCCCGTCGACACCGGCTGGCCGTCCGCGAACCCCTTGCGCGGATCGTGGCAGGATGCACACGAAATCGTCTGATCAATGGAAAGCAGCGGACTGAAGTAGAGCTTCTCACCAAGCGCGATCACTTCCTTCGTCAATGGGCGATCGGCGGGCACGGGCACAGGAGGCAGTCCCAGGGGCGCATCCAGCGAGACCGGAGTGCCGGCTGGCTTCGCACCCAACTCCACGCTTTCCACCTTCGTCGTAGGCCGCGAACACGCGCACATCAGCACCAGCACCATCGCAATCCACAAGCGCGAAGCGGTCATGACAGCCTCACTGTGCCAACACGAGCACGCCCCAAGGACGTTCGCCTACAGGCACTCTCCGAATCACGGTTCGCGTGGCAAGATCGACCACCGACACATCGTTGGATGGACCGTTGGCAGTGAACAGCAGCTTTTCATCGGGTGAAAGCGCGATGCCCCATGGGCGCTGCCCCACTTCCATCGATGCCACCACTTTCTCCGTCGCCGTGTCGATGATGAGTGCTTTTTTGCCGCGACCCGTGCTCACATAAAGCTTCGTGCCGTCTTTCGACATCGCAGTGCCCATCGGCTTCAGTCCCGCTTCGAGCGCGATGTTGCGCAGCGCGGTCGGCTTCACGGCATCAATCACGGTGACATTCGCGTCGTTCTCGTTCGTCACAAACGCGCGTGACCCGTCGGGCAGAAAGGCGACCGATCGCGGGCGCCGTCCAACCTTGATCGTCTTCACTTTCTTGCGTGAGGCTGTGTCGATCACAGCCACCGATCCATCATCCTCCGAAGTCACATACACGTGCTTGCCATCGGGAGTAATCGTCACGCCTTCCGGTTCCTCGCCCGTCGGAATGGTGGCCAGCACCTTGCCGTCCGTGATGTCGATGATGCTTGCACCGGCCGCGTCCTCATTGGCGATATACATCAACTTGCCATCGGCACTGATCGCGAACTGCTCGGGATCGGAACCGCCGTAGAGCTTGCGCACCACCTTCTGCTGCGCGAGGTCGACCACACCAATGCCATCGGCGCTCTTATCGGGCGGAGGCAGCGTGCTCTCATCAACGCCGGGAGGAGCCGAGGGCGAACCGCTCAACGCCACATAGATGAGACCAGCGGCGGAGTGAATGCCGCGCGGACGCTTGCCGAGCGGAATCGTCGCAACGGGCTTCTCCTGATTGGGATCGATGACGGACATGTCGCCCGACCCTTCATTGGTCACGTAGACCAGATAGGCGGGCTTCGGCGGCGCTTTTGGAGCGTCCTTTGCGGCCGGCGGCGCCGAGGTGCAGGCAGTGAGGACGAACGCGGCGACGCACGCGAACGCAACGTCTCGATTTTTCATCGTGCGATGTCTGATGGTCCGGTGGTGTTTCATAGTCCGGTTGAGACTAGAATACAATCCGGTCCTTCTTGGCGTCGATCTTTTCAGGGTCGATGAGCGGCACTTTCTTAAGATCGTCGATGGATTTGAAGTCACCGTTCTTGGTCCGATGCGCGATGAGAGCCGCGGCCTGCGAGCGTTTCAGACTGAGCGCACTCTCCAGTTGGATGGCGGTGGCTTTGTTGACGTTGATCTTCGGAACCTCGTCGGCGGGGAAGTGGCGAACCAGATAGTCGAGGACGGCCTGGTACTCCTGTTCGGAGGATTTCATTCCAAACGCGACCATCTTGGTCATCTTCTCGTTCCAGCCGTCACGGTCAAGGCGCGGAGACACGGAACGGGCCATTTCGTGGCAGCCCTTGCAGATCTTTTCCATTTCGGCTTTCCCCGGACCTTCGGGGAGTTGCTGCGCGGCGGCGGGGATCGCAGACACGGCGAGCGCGAGCGCAAGAGGCGTCAATCTCATCATCCACTCCATTCTATGAGGAGCGCACGGAGCGTGTCATGCGCCGAGGGAAACACCGGAATCCGCGGTCCCCCACGGCATGTGTTCCGTGCAGCAAAAGGTCTGCCCAGTTCAGCGCCAGAGCATCGCGGAAACGCGTTCCGAGGTCCGTAATCAGAAATACAGGCTCCGATTCCACCGTCCCACACCTACCGCCAGTCCGTCACCATCATCAGGTCCGTATTATTCAATTCAATTGCAGAGTACATCCAGCGCTCCTCATCAGGGGTAACCGCGAAGTCAGGCGTTGCGGGAAAGATCCGCGCCGTGAACTCCGCCACTTGCTTGGACTGAGACGACGGATGGAAATACATCACCAGCCGCCGCCCCGGCCGGCTCGGTGGCTGATCATTCCAGTCGACATAGTAAATTCCCTCGCGGCCCGGCGCCCACCAACCGCGCGGGACCTTCGCATCCACGATCTTCTCCGCGGTTCCCCCAGCCGCAGGCATGCGCCATAATGCGCCTGGGTCCCGTTCCGCGCGGTACCAAAGCCACCGGCCATCGGTCGACTCCTGGGCTTCATACCCGCCACCGCGCGTCATCATGACGGCGTCCTTGGTGTCGTCCGCGGTACGGCCGGCGGGGACTCGCCATATCTCAAATGACCCGCTGAAGTTTGAACCGAAGTAAATCCAACGGCCATCGCGCGAGTAACTGGGGCGGACCTGTTCGCTCGGCCAGTTGGTAACTGCCACGGCAGGACCTCCCGCCGCGGGGACGCGATAGATGTTCGGCGAGTCGCCCACCGCGTCGAACACGATCCACTTCGCGTCGGGTGACCATTTGGGCGACCCGGCCTCCTTGCCCTCCCTGCCCAGATTCGTGAGCATCGTGGCGCGTTTTCCGTTATGGTCGCTGACCCAGATCTCATCGGGTCCGGAACGATTGGAAACGAAGGCGATCCGCGATCCATCCGACGAGTAGGACGGGCTCGACTCGACGCGGCTGGTGGCCAAGGTCTGGTCGCTGCCAGGCTGTGCGAAGCTGCTCTCGTGCAGATTCTGGTCGAATTGCGCCCGCTCGAAGACCAGCAGCGTATTTCCAGCCAGGGTGCGGCCGAATGCAGGCGCCGATTCACTATCCAACCCTTCGCCGAGAAAGCGTAGGTTGCCAGTATTGACCGAAACGCGCGCCAGGCGAAGTAGCTTCTGCTCGGCGACAGCCACAACGATCTCCTGATCCGACGGAGCCCACGCCAGCCCCCGAATGGGTTGCGACCATCGAACCAGATCCCGGGCATTGCTGCCACCGGCATCCTGCACGACCACCGCGCTGCCGCCCCGCGCTGAGCGGATGTAAGCGAACTGCCTCCCATCGCGAGAGTAACTGAACGGCAGAAAACCGTCGGGCCGCGCGGAGGCGGGAACGTAAGTCGAGGCTGGACTGCCGTCCAAAGGAACACGATCCAGATGAAAGATAGCGGAACCCGGCTCATCGCGCCGCGGAACAATCAGGCTCCGTCCGTCGGGCGCCCAAGCCACCGTATATCCACGCGTTTCGCAAATCCGGCGCTCCTCTCCGCCCAGCAAACTGATGACAATCACTTGATTGGCGTCACGCACGAAGGCGATCCGCTTACCATCCGGCGACCATACAGGATAGCGGTCACTTCCTTTGTCCGTGGTCAGACGGCGCATCTCACTGCCATCGGAGAGGATCACATAAATGTCCCAGTTACTCCCATCTTCGCCATTTCCGGAAAAGGCGACGTAATTCCCTTCCGGAGAAATCGACGGAGTCTCTTCGCGGCTCGGAAGCGTGGTTAGCGGCGACAGACGCATGGGCGCGACGCGCTCGGGCTCGCGTAACATCCTCCAGGCGGCCGCCGAGGACGCAATGAGCAGGACTCCGAAGATTCCGGCGTACAAAGCGTAGCGTCGAAGGCGGGAGGAAGTGATGGGCGCCGGGGCTGGCGCCTCCGGAGGGGCCACGATGGGAGCGCTCTCGGCGAGGGATGCGGAGTTTGTCAAACCGGGCGGCGCCGGCGGCGGGATGCGCTCCACCGGCGCGATGAAACGGTACCCCGTGCGAGGGATCGTCTCGATATAGAGCGCTTTCGATGCGGTGTCGCCAAGAGCCTGACGGAGTTTCATCAGGGCGACATTCATGCCGGTCTCGTACTCGCCAAACGCCTGTCCAGGCCAGAGCAGGTCCCGCAATTCCGATCGCTTCACCACTTCACCAGGCCGCGCCAGCAGGGCGTCCAGGATCACCAGGGGCTGGCCACCGACCTTCAGACGAATCCCCCTCTTACGGAGTTCGCGCGCCTCCTGATCGTACTCAAATGGTCCGAAGCACCACTTCACCGAATGCGATTATGGCATCCCCGGACGCTTTATGCAATGAGCAACCTACCTTATGAATCAATGGCTTGCCCGTTAATGTGAGTCTCACGCGAACTTTATTGAGATTCCCGTCCAACTTCCCGTACGCTGCCCTCCATGACGCAAAGATGGCTGTTTGCACTCGCAGGGTTGTGGCCCGTGTTGGTCCTCGGAGGCCCTGCTTCTCCCGCGACCGGCGGCCCCCAGACCCGCAGCCCCCAGACCGGCGGTCCCCAGACCGGCCCGGGCCGTTCGCTCTCGCTTCCCCTCTTCTTCGAACCGAACGCCGGACAAGCCGCTCCCTCAGTCCAATACATCGGACGGAGCGCTGGGTACACGGTTTTGTTCCAGGACAATGAAACGACGTTGCAGTTCCGCGATGCGGTGATCGGCGTCGCACTGCTGGGCGCGACGCCGAACGTTCCAGCGGAGCCGTTGGAGCGCCAAAGCGGA
>JAEUQE010000849.1 GCA_016789785.1 Bryobacterales bacterium | reverse complement strand
GGACCTCATCCGCACCGGGTCACCCAACGGACCCTACGACCTCATCATCGCCGACCGCGTACTCCTCGGTCGTGGCACCGCGGAAGCGCTCAAAAAGATCCGCTCCGCCTCCGGCGGCCGCCCCCATGTCGCCCTCACCGGCGTCGCCGCTGAAGCCTACGAAATCAACAATGCCGACTTCGCCGCCGATACTTTCGTCGCCAAACCCGTCAAACGATCCGCCCTCGCTGCGCTGGTCGCCCGTCTCCATTCCGACTCTCTACCCGATCCCACCCCGGCCCCCGCCTCCCACCCCAACGTCCCGCCGCATCCCCTCCCCTCCCTCCGCGTCCTCGTCGCCGAAGACAATGACGTCAATGGACGCCTCGCCCTCATGATGCTCGCTAAACTCGGCTGCCGCGGCGAGGTGGTGGGCAATGGACGTCGTGCCGTCGAACTCGTCCGCGAAAATCGCTATGACGCCGTCCTCATGGACTGCCATATGCCCGAAATGGACGGTTACGCCGCCGCCACGGCCATCCGGGAACTGGAAGCGTCCCATCCGGACCTTCCTCGAACCCACATCATTGCCATGACCGCCGCCGCCATGTCGGGCGAACGCGAGCGATGCCTCGCTTCGGGCATGGACGATTATCTCACCAAACCCGTCCGCGCCGCCGCCTTGCGCGATGCCCTTCAGCGCCTCCCCGATCGATCAACGGCGCAACCGTCCACTCGTCCCGAACTCCACATCCAGGATT
>JAEUQE010000848.1 GCA_016789785.1 Bryobacterales bacterium | reverse complement strand
GTCACGCTTTCTTGTGTGGATGCGGCGGAGGCCCGGGCGCGGCAGCGTTGCCGATAGCGGCGTTGACAGTCGCAATGATCCAGCCGGCCTTCAGGACTGGACTGATGCCGGCGGTTGGCGTCCCGCGTCTGCTTTCGCCGCGCCTGCTTGCGGCAAAGTTCGGAACAGTAGCGGTGTCCGCGATAGCATCTGCGGCAGAGGGCGAAGACCTGGCCGCAGTGGCAGGACAGGAGCAAGATCTCGTCTTTGTTGTCTGTCGCCAATGGCGCGGCCGAAGACGCTAGACAACCCGGACAATTCCAGCTACGTTAGTCGATGATCCGTTTGGAATGCCCCTCTATTGGGTGTCCAGACCGGGAACCCTGTCGCGCTAACGGCGGGGTTCCCCCTTCTCTCTCCCTCCGCTTTCACGGTACACCCATCTTCTGGATGATCGGATCGACTTGCCGCCTCCGGCGGCGATGATGCCGGCAAACCGTTCAGAAAACTCCGCTTCGCGATGATTGATGACACGGGGCGCAAGTGGGTGACCTGTTCATGAGTCTGATTCACACCTGCCAGCTCTGCGGCGCCAATTCGTTTGAGTATCTGACGGAACTGCAGCGCCATGCGCGAGAGCTCGCGGCCAGTCCGGCGGAGTGGATGCCGTGGAACTATCGCCAGACGCTGGCCCGTACGGGCGTGGGCTGAGCTGGCCGAAAACCATAGGTTCCGGCCACCTTCAGATACACTGCGGAAAT
>JAEUQE010000847.1 GCA_016789785.1 Bryobacterales bacterium | reverse complement strand
AAGCGCACGCCGATGTTGGTGAAGTTGCGGACAATGGCGGGCGACGTTGCGCCGAGTTCGTACATGCGTTCGAGCGAAGCCCCGTTGACGATGGATCGTGAATTCATGTCGAAGCCGGTGAGCTGGTTGTTGCGTTCGCGAACCGCGGGATAGAACTCCCAACGAAGTCCGGCGTTGATGGTGAGCCGCGGTGTGACTTTGAAGTTGTCCTGGAAGTAGAGGGCGTATTCGCGGGCTCGCAGGTAGTACCAGCCGCGGACGAATTGCGCCGAGTAAGAACCGATGGAGCCGATGAAGAGATTGGCCGAGTCGTGTCCGGTGCGGGGAACGGCGGAATAGGTGGAGCCACTGGCGGGGTCGAACAACGATGTCCCGCCACCCGAGAACGCATGATTGCCCTGTACCTGCTGCTGATCGGGCAATACGTGCAGGCGCTCGTGACGGAAGCGTCCACCGAACAGCAACTCGTGCTTGCCCTGGATCTTCGTCATGTTGTGATCCACAGCCATCACTTGCGTGATGTTGTTGCGTTTGTTGTCGGCGTAGGAGTAGACCATGCCGAAGCCGGTGCCAGTGATGTTGGGAAATCCAGTTGCATTGAACGGATTGGGGAGGCCAAGGCGGTCGGCGTGATTGATGTCGTCGGTGCCGACGTAGATGAAGAGATCTTCGTTGGAGCCCGAAGCAATGGTCTCGGCGAAGAACGTGGGCGAATAGGTGTGGGTCCAGGAAAGGACAGC
>JAEUQE010000846.1 GCA_016789785.1 Bryobacterales bacterium | reverse complement strand
AAGCGCACGCCGATGTTGGTGAAGTTGCGGACAATGGCGGGCGACGTTGCGCCGAGTTCGTACATGCGTTCGAGCGAGGCCCCGTTGATGATGGAGCGCGAGTTCATGTCGAAGCCGGTGAGCTGATTGTTGCGCTCGCGGACCGCGGGATAGAACTCCCATCGGAGGCCCGCGTTGATGGTGAGCCGCGGTGTGACCTTGAAGTTGTCCTGGAAGTAGAGCGCGTATTCACGGGCTCGCAGATAGTACCAGCCTCGGACGAATTGCGCCGAGTAAGAACCGATGGAGCCGATGAAGAGATTCGCCGAATCGTGTCCGGTGCGCGGGACTGCGGCGTAGGTGGAGCCGCTGGCGGGATCGAACAGGGAGGTTGCGCCGCCGGAGAAGGCATGGTTGCCCTGCACCTGTTGCTGATCGGGTAATACGTGCAGGCGCTCGTGCCGGAAACGTCCGCCGAACAGCAACTCGTGCTTGCCCTGGATCTTCGTCATGTTGTGATCCACAGCCATCACTTGCGTGATGTTGTTGCGCTTGTTGTCGGCGTAGGAGTAGACCATGCCGAACCCGGTGCTGGTGATGTTCGGGAAGCCGGTCGCGTTGAACGGATTGGGGAGGCCGAGCCGGTCGGCGTGATTGATGTCGTCGGTGCCGACGTAGATGAATAGATCTTCGTTGGAGCCCGAAGCAATGGTCTCGGCGAAGAACGTGGGCGAATAGGTGTGGGTCCAGGAAAGGACAGC
>JAEUQE010000845.1 GCA_016789785.1 Bryobacterales bacterium | reverse complement strand
GTCGAACAACGCCGACAGCGCAACCGGGCCATCGCGCCGTGGTGCGCCGCCCGTGGTCATGGCTACACCAGCCCCTGGTCGATCCAGTTCCGTATCGCCGACCAGATCACCGACATCGGCAGGCTCAGCGCCTCCGCCAGGTCCATGGTCAGCGCCAGCATCGCCATGTCGTCGTTCAGTGCGATGTGGCGCTCGGTGACGCCGGCCTTCCAGCGCTCCCACAAGGCCACGTCCTGCGCCTCGTCGAGCACCGGATGCCGGCCCTTGCGCTTGGGCAGCCCGAGGATGTCGCGGCGCAGCGCCACTTCCTGATGCGTGAGGCCGTAGAACTTGCTGACCATCTCCGTGCTCGCCCCCAGGCGCAGCATGCGGTCCACCGTGGCGATCTCCCGCTCCACGTCGTGCACCTGGCTCAGCAATCGCTTGAGCACCTCGCGGTTGACCGACACAGAGCACCACGAGACGGTGGCATTGACCAGCATGCTCACGAGTTCGGGATGCTTCAGCGCATCGAGTTCTTCCTCACCGAAGCCCATCGCCTTGCAGCGTCGCAGTTGCCCGTTGCGCAGGTCGTGCAACGCCTGCGCGATCACGGCCTGGTTGAGCGGGTGCGGTGCGGACATGGGCGGCCTCCGCTCAGACGCCGTGGTCGGGAGCGCTGGCGCCCGCGCCGGATTCCAGATCCACAAGCCGCCGCGCCAGGCGCAGCAGCCGGAACAGCTTGACCAGCCCGGCATCGCT
>JAEUQE010000844.1 GCA_016789785.1 Bryobacterales bacterium | reverse complement strand
TGCCGGTGCAGTTGGCGGCCTGCACGTCGCCATCGTTGTCGTAGTGTAGTGGGCCGCCCCGGATCTGAGAGTCTTCGCGCTTCATGTATTGCCCGATAGGGGGCTGCGGGCGGTTTGTGACCATATCCCTCTCCTGGCCATCGCGGTAGGTCGCATAGGCGATTACCGCCAGGATACCGATGACGACCGTCACGATCAGCAGTTCGACGATAGCAAAGCCATAAGCGCGACGCATAGGGCATCAGTATATAGCACGCGGCTGGCGCATGTCATTAACACAGCGGCGGTCATTTTGTCCCTGGTGCCGTTATGCTGTACACTGTAGGCGATACGGAGAGGTGGCCGAGTGGTTGAAGGCGCACGCTTGGAAAGCGTGTATGGCAGCAATGCTATCGCAGGTTCGAATCCTGTTCTCTCCGCCAGGTTGATTTACGATGAAGACGACGGCCCGCGCCGTCGTTTTTCGTTGTCAAAGTAAGGCTTTCAGCTTCCGCGAAGTCTCTGGTATAATTACGAAACATGAATACATCCCCCACCCGTTATCTGTTTGTGACAGGGGGCGTGCTCTCCGGTGTCGGCAAGGGCATCACGGCGTCATCTATCGGCGCCGTTTTAAAAGCCCGTGGCCTTAAGGTGACGATGCAGAAGTGCGACCCATATCTTAATGTCGATGCTGGCACGCTCAACCCGGCCGAACATGGCGAATGTTTCGTCACGCGCGACGGCGCCGAAACGGACCTCGA
>JAEUQE010000843.1 GCA_016789785.1 Bryobacterales bacterium | reverse complement strand
CCGAGCGTGAAGCGGTGGGAGCGGGGCAGGCTGTTTGTTTTTGCGATCAGCCGAAGGGTGAGTGAGTAGGCTCTTTCGAGTGCGACGGGCGGAGTTGGTGAAGTGGGCATCAATCCATTGGACGGCACGATGCCCGGGTGGCGTGCCGGCGCTATGTCAGAACAAAAACTTCAAACCGAACTGCAACTGGCGGCCGGTGGCCTGGGCGCCGCTGAGCTTGCCGAACTCCGGGTTGTTGTCGTTGCAGGCGGAGCCGGGCGTGCGGCCGATGCAGGTCATAGGCGGGCTGTTGGAACTGGCGAGCGAGAACGTGGGCGTGTTGGTGAGGTTGAACGCCTCGGCACGGAACTGGAGGCGCATGCGCTCGTTGAATGTCACTTCTTTGAAGAGCGAGAAATCGAAGTTGACCGAGCCGGGGCCTCGGGCGACGCGGCGGGCCGAATCGCCGAAGAGCTGGATGGGCGCGCCGGTGTTGGACGGCGTGGTGCCCGGGACGCGGAAGGCCGCGGGGTTGAAGAAGCTATCCGGGCCGCGGTTGCTGGTGACTTGAACGGGTTCGCCCTTGACGCGGTCCGGCACGTTGAAGGTGTTGAAAATGGGCGGGAGACGGTTGGTGCGGATGTCGGTGGGAAAGCCGCCACGGAGCGTGGTTATGCCGTTGACCTGCCAGCCGCCGAACATCTTGCCGGCGAAGCCCTTCTGTTCCTTCAGCCACGGCACTTCCCAGACGCCGGTCGCCGTGAA
>JAEUQE010000842.1:255-747 GCA_016789785.1 Bryobacterales bacterium | reverse complement strand
CGCGGCTTGCGCCGCCAAATGCACGACCACTGCCGGATTTGAGGGCTTCATTAACGTCCATCCGACTGGCACGCCAAGCCGGTAACCAGCCAACCAGGATGCCGGTCAACAAGGAAATACCCAGTGCAAAACCAAGTACACGGTAATCAAGCGTGATTTCAGCCAAACGCGGCAGTTGTGGCGGACTCAACCACACCAACAAACGCGTCAGCCAATGTGCGAGCCACAGGCCAAGCAAGCCACCGCTCAATGCGAGTACACAGCTTTCTGTCAGCGACTGGCGCAACAAACGACCGCGTCCCGCGCCCAAAGCCGCGCGCACCGCGAGTTCGCGTTTGCGTGTGGTCGCCAACGCCAGCAACAGATTGGCCACGTTGGCGCAGGCAATCAGCAACACAAAACCGACTGCGCCAAACAACAGCGTTAGAATCTGGCGCAAACGTCCAAACCACGCGTCTCCCACCATCGCTTCCAGCAACGGCGTCACGCGAA
>JAEUQE010000842.1:0-245 GCA_016789785.1 Bryobacterales bacterium | reverse complement strand
TTGGTTGAATTGGCCAGCCGCATTCCTGCTGGTACAGGGCGTTCATAGCTTTTTACGACCGTGTTGATTTCGGCGCTGGTTTGTCCCGGTGTCGCGTTGTCACGCAAACGACCGATGATGCCGTATTGAATCGAAGGATTTGTAAAGACGCGGTCGCCGAGTGATGGCGAGAGCGGAATCCACACGGCGACCTCGCGTGGGTAACGTAAGGCGGGCGGCGCTATGCCAACAATGGTAAAGCTCTT
>JAEUQE010000841.1 GCA_016789785.1 Bryobacterales bacterium | reverse complement strand
AAGGACACCTCGGGCGTGTTGATGGTCGGACGCAGCCTGCCGGCCGTGACGGCGCTGGTGCGGGCCATCGCGGCACGCGAGGTGCACCGCTACTACCTGGCCCTGGCCCATGGCGCCGTGGAACGGGACGATTTCGACATCGACGCACCCATCGGCCGCGATCCGCAGCAGCGCGTGCGCATGGCGGTCGTGGCCGGTGGCCGGCCATCCCGCACCACGGTGCATTGCGTGGCAAGGCTGGCTGGCTTCAGTGCGCTGCAGTGCGCCTTGCACACGGGCCGCACGCATCAGATCCGCGTGCATCTCGCGCACGGCGGCCACCCGCTGGTGGCGGATGCGCTGTATGGGGGGCGGCCCGCGCTGGGCCTGCAGCGTCAGGCCCTGCACGCCCGCGAGTTGCGGCTGGCGCACCCCATCACGGGCCGGCCCCTGGTGTTCGAATGCCGAGCACCGGCGGATTTCAGGGCTGCCTGGGCCCAGGTGGCGCCAGCGTTGACCGACCACTAGGGCCCCAAGCCCCCGAGCGCTACAATGGTCGCGAATCACAGTGCTGCGGGCACCCCGAGTGCCGCGCCTGTTTGAAGCGCAGCCCCGTCCCGGCACTGCCGGACCGTGCCCCCAACACCGCGCTCACGGGCCTTTGCGGGCCCCTCGCGGACCCCGATTCCCGGATCAATGGCAGCCCTCAGCCGGCTGCCCCAACGTCAAGCGCAGGCCATGAACACTTCGGAGGCCAAACGAGTCCTC
>JAEUQE010000840.1 GCA_016789785.1 Bryobacterales bacterium | reverse complement strand
CCGCAATATTCTTCCGCCAGGCGTCGAATCCTTTCACTTGCTCGCCCACTTGCTTATCGAGCCAGGCCAGAAAGTCCTTGTCGAACTGTTCGGTTTTCATCGACAAGTGGGACTCCATCACCTCAACCGTGGTCTTGCCAGTGGCGAAGTCCTTCAACATGTCCACCAGCTTCTGCCAACCCCACTTCTCGTTGATGTAGTCGCAGATCTTGCCCGCTTGGAAGTAGCTGACCGTCACCTGGGCGGGATAGGAAGGCCGCACAAAGCCGCGGTCGAGCGTGGCGACGGGCAGCAATTTGCCATCCTTGATGGCACGAATGGTGGACGGGTCCAAACGGTCGCCCCACTCTTTGTTGACGGCCGTCTCTTCGTGCACGGCGAGCCCTTCGGTGAACCAGCGCGGCACCTTGTGTTTGGTGACGGCGAGGGCGTAAACGTGGCTCAATTCGTGCCACAGCGTGGACGCCCAATGGAACGTGCCCGGCTTGCGGCCGGAGGGCGAATCCATGGCGACAATGTTGCCGAACGTCACGCCGAGCGCGCCGAGGCCGGGCAAGCCCATGGTGCGGACAGCGAAATCTTCATGGTCCGGGTAGACCTCCAACTGCACCGGCCGCGTGAGCTTCAACTGATACTTCTTCTCAAAAACGTTCGAGGCGCGTTCCAGCTCCGTTTCAAAATAGGGCTTCAGGAGATCGGCCTCCTTCTTGTGAACGCGCAGGATCAGCATCCCCTTTTTGAAGGTGAC
>JAEUQE010000083.1:24594-33000 GCA_016789785.1 Bryobacterales bacterium | reverse complement strand
GGCCCAACTCGAGCCTCGCAATCGTGCCTGATCTCGCGCTGGCATCACGATCGGCCAGCACCCGCGCAAACCAGCCCGTGGCCTGGACGAAGTCGCCCTTCTCTCGATGAGCCACACCCAGCCGGTTGTACACCAGCGATTTCTCCACGCGGGTGGCCGCCGTCAGCAGATCCTGATAGGTGCGGATGGCTGCGTCGAAATCCCGCCGGCGAAGATGCAGGCCGCTTTGTTCCAGCCGCAGCAGATGGTTCGATGGATAGCGTGAGGCGAGGTCGCCTATGTGCCGCAGTGCCGCGTCGAAGCGTTGCTCGCGTGCGTAGATCAATGCGAGGATGATGCGGGCATCGTCGCCTGCCAGTTGGGCTTTCGAAGCCGCGATCTCCAGTTCCTGTTTGCCGCGCTCCCGGTTCCCGTAGTACCCGATGAAGATCGCCACAGCCTTCTCCACCCATCGCAGACTCCCCGCTACATACAGATAGACTCCATTGGCGAGCCGTGCATCATGCGCTTCACTGTTGAGCTTCAATAGTTCGCGATGATAGCGGAAGGTCTTGCTGCCCTCGCGAAACGCGGAATACCAGCTTCGGCGCAGGGACACCTCAATGCTCGCCGAGGTCTGATAGGCGAAGCCGAGCAGGAAGAGCGCTCCTTGATCGATACTATTCGCACGCCACCGCTCAAGCGCCAATTCCTGAGCCTTGGAATTCCATTCGCGGATGCGGACGCCGGTCTGTTCGTTCAGTCCTGGCATCGGCCGCTGCTTGTTGGAGAAGAAGTCGCTATCGGCAAAGCGATCGATGCTCAGCTCCTGCAGCTTCGCCAGTTCCTTCAACCATGTGGCCCACGCGAGATACGCATACCCGGCGGGATCGCGAGGCTGTTCTTGAGTCATGCGTTCGAAGCGGCGGATTGCCGCGTCGTGATCGAGATTGTAGACCTCACGGATTCCGGCGCGCAAGTTCTGCAACACGGGCTGCGGCAGGATCTGCGCATGCGCGACCATCGAGCAGGAAAGCACGGTGCTGAGTAGCAGTTTCATGCCGTACGATCCATGGGCAGTTCGACCACGGCGATGGTGCCGCCGGAGTCTGGAAACTCGAAGCGCACCCTCCCACTTAGTAACTGTACATTCTTTCGAACGATGGCGAGGCCAAGCCCCGTGCCTTTCTGTTTCGTCGTAAAGAAGGGGTCGAAGACTTTGTTGCGAAGCTCCGGTGGAATGCCCGGTCCCTCATCGCGAATGGTGAGCCGGATGAACGGACGGACGGATTCGGCTGTGACCTGCAGTTCGCTGCCGGATGGCGAAGCGTGCAGCGCGTTCAGCAGCAGATTCAGGACGATCTGCTGCACGAGTTCGGCGTTGGAGTGCTCCGCGATGAGTCCGGGCGCGATGTTCGAGATCAGCAGCACGCCCGCCGATTCGGCCTGCCGTGCGATGCCGGCCGCCGTGGTTTCGACAAGCGCGGTGAGATCGACATGCTGATCGAGTGGCTGCGAGGTTTTTGCGAAGCCCAACAACTGGCGGACCGAACGGTCCAAGCGGTCCGATTCGCTCACCAGGAAGCTCAGGTCGCGATCGTATTCCGCGGCGAGCGCCTGATCTTCGCGCATCACTTGGGCGATGGTCTTAATGGCGCTCAGCGGATTCTTGATCTCGTGCGCGAGTGTCGCGGCCGCCTTGCCGAGGTTCGCCAGATTCTCCTTGCGCACAAGTTCACGCTCCAGCACGATCTTCTCTTCCACCACACGGCAAGCTTCCATGGACTGCGAAATCTGCGCCGTCAACGCAACCAGTACAGGCTCGCGATCATCCAGATACACGAGCGGCGAAGTGTCAATGAGAAGCACTCCTGTCAATCTCTGGCGCTGGCGCAGCGGGAACAGGTAGTTGCAGCCGCGACGGCGCATGAGTTCCAAGGAGGCGCCGGCCGCATCGCGGATGTGCGTGGCGTCGGACGCGTTCTCAAGGCCGGTTGCAGGCACGTCATCTGAATGGAGCAGGATCACCGTGCGGAAACCGAAACGCTCCTTCAGTTGCTCGCAGAAGAACTGGCTGCGGCGGCCCACATCGAGAATGAGCGCGGCATCTTCCACCACGGTTTTCGCGAAGCTGGTGTACTCCTGCGTGCGCCGTGTGGAAAATCGCAGGATGGTGCGGTAGATCGGAATCCAGAGCAGGCCAGCCGCGAAGAGGAGGAGTATCTCCACAAGCGCGCCAACGGCCTGGAATTGATCCTCGATGAACCCCGAGATGCGCCGCACCAGAAACAGGTACGCGGCTGCCGACACCCCAACCGCGAGCGCGAATGCAGACTGCCGGTTCAGAGTGAATCCGAAGATGCGTTCGCGGGCGACGAACCATGTGAGGCAGAGCCCTGGAGTGGCGGAGGCATAGCCTGCGCTTGAGATATCCATGGTGAGCGTGACGGGGAAGAACGCCGCCGCCAAGGATGCAGCCAGTCCGGCTACGAACTGCCGTTCGGCGCCCGCTATCGCGAGGAAAGCCAATCGTGCGAAAGAAGCAAGCGCCACCATGCCGAAACCGATCGAGAGGCCATGCCACAGTTCACTGCGCGGCACTTCACTGCCAAGGGCCGCTTCATAGAAACGCATGCCGACGGCGATGTAGAGCGCGGCGCACGCGGCTGAACTGGCCATCCAGGCAGGAATCCCCGCTTGGGAAACGCGCCGCTGCGGAAAGAACAGAATCGCGAGGAAAAGATAGTAGCCCGCACTGAGGAAGACCACAAGCATCCACAGTGCGTGCTCAATCAACATCGCCGGAAGATGACTACGGCGTTGAGGCCGCCGAATGCGAACGAATTGGAGATCGCGTACTCAGGCTCCGCCTTCCGGGCTTCGTTCGCGATCACGTCCAAAGGGCAGTCCGGGTCGGGAGTGCCGAAGTTCGCGGTGGGTGGAAGAACGCCATGATGCAATGCGAGTACCGTCGCAGCAGCTTCCAGCGCACCGGCCGCGCCGAGCGTGTGGCCATGCATGGACTTGGTGGAACTCACCGGCAGGTTATCGCAGTGGCTACCGAACACCGCGCGCAAGGCGTGGGATTCGGTGGCATCATTGGCTTGGGTGCCCGTGCCATGCGCGTTGACATAGCCGATGGCTTCAGGCTTGAGTCCCGCATCGGTGAGGGCCATGCGCATGGCTCGTGCCGCACCCGCCGGCGAGGGCTGAGTGAGATGATGCGCGTCCGCATTCATCCCCGCGCCTGTGATCTCGGCATAGATCTTCGCACCGCGTGCCTGCGCGTGCTCCAATGTCTCAAGTACGAACATCGCGCCGCCTTCGCCGAGAATCATACCTCGCCGTTCTTTCGAAAAGGGACGGCACACGTCGGGCGAAACCACACGCAGTGCTTCCCACGCTTTCAGATGGCCGAGCGTGAATGGCGCTTCATGGCCCCCCGCGACGGCGACCTCCAGCGTGCCTTGACGCAGCATCCAGAACGCCTGCGCGATGGCGTGATTCGAGGAAGAGCAGGCAGTGGAGTAAGTGAACGACGGTCCCGTGAATCCGTACTCCATGCTGATCGCGCTTGCGCCGGCGTTGGCCATGGTACGCGGCACGATCATGGGATGGAAGCGCATCTTCTTGTCCTGATAGAGGTCGCGGAATGCGTGGTCCTCCGTGAGTTTACCGCCCACGCAGCAGCCCGTGATCACGCCCGTGGATTCCTTGAGCGAATCACTCCATTCCAAGCCCGAGGAGCGGATCGCCTCACGCGCCGCGATCACACCAAACTGCGCCACCAGATCGAGATGATCAACGTCACGCTCGCTGAAGTATTCCGTGGATGCGTAGGGACGCACCCGCGCGGCATTGGGAAATCGCAAACCGGGGAATTCTTCCAGTGGCGTCGAGCCGTCCTTGCCGTTGCGAAGCGACTCCCAGAACTCCGCGGCGTTCTTTCCACATGCGCAGATCACGCCGATGCCGGTGACCACCACTCTACGGCTCATGCGCTGGCGGCTTTCTCGGCAAGCAGTTTCTCAATTCCCTCCACTACATCGGGGACTCCGCGGATGGTCTTGGCGGCCTCGTCGGGGATCGTGACGTCGAACTCGTTCTCGAGATTGAAGACGATGTTGATCCCGTCGAGCGAATCAATCTTCAGTTCTTCGAACGTGCTCTCCGGTTTGATCTGATCGGCCGGCATGTGTTGTGTTTTCGCGATGACCTTGATCACGCGTTGGGTGATGTCGTCTGGCATAGTAAATCGCTGACTCTAACGAGCTCGTATCCTTTCTCCCGCAGCTCCGGGAGCAAACGGCTAATAGCTTCGATTGTAGGACGGATGTCGGGGCGCTCGGCAAGTTCCCGTCCGTCGTGCAGACAGAGGATCGCGCCGTTGCGAATGCCTTTGCCCAGACGTCCGTGGATCTGGTTGGCGTTGAGTTTCCAATCCAATCCAAGCACGGACCACATGATGCACTTCATTTCGAAGTGGCGGAGGGCGCGCCGGAGGCCGAACCATCGTGCTCCGTAGGTTGGTCGGAAGACAGCGGGGATCACGCCCGTAATGCGGTAGATCGCATCTTGCGCGAGGTACAACTCGTCTGCGATAAATTGCGCAGGCCGCAAGTACAAAGGCGCGTGTGAGTAGGTGTGGTTGCCGATTTCATGACCCGATGCAATCACCTGCCTAGCGATCCCGGGCAGGCGTTCGACATGATGGCCGCATTGAAAGAAGGTGCATCGGGCATGATTGGCTTCGAGCAATTTCAGAAGCTCCGGTGTGGACTCGCTGGGTCCGTCATCGAAGGTAATGGCGACAGCCTTCCGGTTTCGCGGCCCTCTTGTGATGGATGGGGCGAAAAGGCTCGATCCGGGATAGCGCACTCCATAGGCCAGCGTTGCGCCGGCAATCAGGGCGCCGCCCGTCACGATCTCCGGAATGATCAAACCAGCCACGACACTCCAACTACTGAGGAACCATTTTTACGCTGTGATCGGAAGTAACGGCAAACGTCTGGTTCGGTGAGATCAGTGTGAAATAGGACCAGGGACCAGGAAGCCAGGGATACTTCTCGATCACGCTTTCGTCGACATCCACACCAAGGCCTGGCTTCGCCGGCACCACCAGATCGCCGTTGACGATTTCCAGCGGGTTCTTCAGAATGTCCTCAGCCAGCGGCCAAGGGTACATGAACTTTCTTTCGGCCGTCGTGTAGCAGGGATACTCCAGCCACTCGACGACGCTCTCCGGCCAACAAATCCCGATTTGCGCGGCTGCGATCACTTCGAGCGCTGTGCCCCAGCTATGAAACGCGAATCGCAATCCGGCGGCTTCCAATGCGCCGAAGAGCCTGCGGCCAAGCCCGAATCCGCCCTGGCATACGACATCCATCTGCACGTAGTCCACACAGGGGCCGATCAGCAGATCGAGGAAGCCTGCTTCATCCGGCTCATGCTCACCGGAGGCGAGCGGGACCAGATCGCGCTCCTTGAGCTTCCGGTAGGCATCGTGATTGTGGGGATCGAGCGGCTCTTCGAGCCAAACGAGTTCGTGCTCGCTCATTTCGCCGGCGAGTTGCTCCACGGTGTCCTGCGTGTAACTGCGATCGCCCATGCGCCACCATGTGTGAGCGTCGATCATCAGGCCGAAGCCCGTCCCGGTGGCTTCGCGCATCTTGCGAACCGCCTCCAGGTCGGCATCGGGACCCATGGCGGGACGCATCTTGTACGCGCTGAATCCCATCTCCTGGCAGAGTTTCGCTTCGGCGGCATAGCCTTCGGGATCCATGTACATGCCGGCGCTGCCGTAGAGCTGGATGCGATCACGCACGCGACCGCCAAGCAATTCACTCACCGGCAGATTGCGCGACTTGCCCACCAGATCATAGAGCGCGACTTCCAGACACGAGTAGATCTTGATCAATTCGGCATCGCTGCCGTACTGCTCGACAAAGCGTACCCGCAGCGCGTCGGGATCCATCGCGATGCGTCCGATGAGAAATGAAGCGATCTCCGTTTCGATCCGGCTTTTCCAGTGTTCGCTCGCGGCGCCCGGCCCATAGCCCGTGAACCCGCTTTCCGTCTCGATCCGGATGAGCATGGCATCGCGCTTGAGGATCGTACGTTCCCCGCCGAAATACTGCATCTTGAGCGGCTGCGGCAGCGGATAGGAGAGCAGGAACGCCTGCACCTTCGATATGCGCATGAGTCCCCAGTATATCCCGCATCAATTGTGGTACGGTGGAGATTCGAAATCACACACAAAGTCGAGGATCAAGGCATGGAAGCCCTCGGGATGGTTGAGACGAAGGGATTGGTGGGCGCGATCGAAGCAGCCGACGCGATGGTGAAGACCGCGAACGTCACCCTGACAGGCAAGGAGTTCATCGGCGCAGGCTTCGTCACGGTCACGGTGCGCGGTGACGTAGGCGCGGTGAAAGCGGCTACCGATGCGGGCGCTGCCGCCGCCCGGCGCGTCGGGGAACTGGTTTCGGTGCACGTGATTCCGAATCCACACGAGGAAGTTGAGAAGATCCTGCCTGGCGCGAAGAAGGGCGAGAAGGCGGCTGGATAGTTCCGCGCAAGGCGGGGTGTCATGTTGCACGATAACGACCTCCTTTCGATCCAGGAAGTGCGCACCAAGGTCGACAAGGCCTATGCGGCATTCCTGGAGTATCGAAAATTCAATCAGGAACAGGTAGACCACGTGGTGGAGACGATGGCTGCGGCGGCGCGCGCCGAGGCCCACCGTCTTGCTGAGATGGCGGTTCAGGAAACCGGCTACGGCAATGTTCCCGGCAAGGTGGCGAAGAACCTGCTGAATGCTGACGTTCTGCCGAGGCGCATCCGCGGCATGAAGACCATCGGTGTGATTCGCGAACTCAAGGAAGAGAAGATTGTGGAGATCGCGGAGCCGGTTGGCGTGGTGGCCGCCATTCTGCCGACAACGAATCCAACGTCGACCGCCATCTATAAGAGCATTGTGTCGCTGAAGGCGGGCAACGGGATTGTGTTGAGTCCGCATCCACGCGCGAAAGTGAGCACCTGCGCGACCGTGGATATTCTCCTGCAGGCCGCGGTGCGGGCCGGTGCTCCGCCGGATCTCATTCAATGCATCAATCACGCCTCCATCGAAGGCACGAATGCTCTGATGCGGCATCCGCGCACGGGCGTGATTCTCTCCACCGGTGGCGCGGGCATTGTTCGCGCAGCGTACTCGAGCGGCAAACCCGCGTTCGGCGTAGGGCCGGGCAATGTGCCTGTGCTGATTGATGAGACCGCGGACCTCACTGACGCAATCAGCAAAGTGGTGGAAGGCAAATCGTTCGACTATGGCACAGTTTGTTCGAGCGAACAGACGGTTGTCGCACCCATCGCGTTGCGCGAGCGCATGCTTGCCGAGTTGAGAGCGCGGAAGGCTTATCTGTGCAGTGAAGACCAGGGCAAGGTTCTGTCTCGTGTTCTGCTGAATGACAAGTTGGTTGTCAATGCGGATTGCGTGGGACAATCGCCGCAGACCATCGCGAAAATGGCCGGTTTCGAAGTGCCGTCCGATGCGTCGATTCTTGCCGCTGAGATTCACGGCGTGGGCAAGCAGCATCCGTTGTCGGCGGAGAAGCTTTCGCCCGTGCTCGCCGTCTACTTTGTCTCCGATTTCAACGCCGCTGTGGATGCTTGCGAAGCGATCCTGAAATTCGGCGGGTTGGGTCACACCTGCGTGATCTACTCGCAGAGCGACGCGAACATTATGGCTTTTGCGAAGCGCATGCCGGCGTTTCGCGTGCTGGTGAATACACCATCGCCGCAGGGATCGACGGGCATCACGACGAATCTGCAGCCGTCCATGACGTTGGGCTGCGGAGCGATTGCGGGCAACATCACATCCGACAACGTAGGCCCTCAGCATCTGTTCAACATCAAGCGCGTCGCGTGGGCCGTGCGGCGTGCGGAAGACGCATTTTCGAAGGAGCCCGCTCCTGCCACGGCGTCTGTGGAGCGCAATACCGTGGTCGCGGCCGTGGAGAAGTATCTTGCTCAACGTGGCATCGGTTCGGTGAAGTCCGCGCCGCCGCAGCCTGCCGCCGCGGCCCCGGCGCGCCCTGTTGCTTCCGCAACGCCAGTTTCATCAACGGCAATCGCGACCAGCGTGGTTGACCGTTTTCTTTCGAGTAAGGGCGCCCCTGGCCCGACCGTGAGCGCTCCAGTGGCGACGGGCACCTGCGGATGCTCTTTGCCCGCGCAACCTGCGGCAACCAAACCTGCGCCGGCCGTGGCTGAGCCCGCGCCTCAACCTGCCGCGGCAACGGCCGCGGCGATTCCCGTACCACCGCCACCCGCAATTGTCGATTTTGTTTGTGAGGCGGATGTGCGTCTCGCAATTCGCGAGAACCGGAAGATCTTTATCGGTCCTCGCACCATTGTGACGCCGTCGGC
>JAEUQE010000083.1:22604-24585 GCA_016789785.1 Bryobacterales bacterium | reverse complement strand
TGAGGCGGATGTGCGTCTCGCAATTCGCGAGAACCGGAAGATCTTTATCGGTCCTCGCACCATTGTGACGCCGTCGGCTCGCGAGGCAGCCGGCCTGCAAGATACGCTGGTCCTCGCACAACGTTCATGAAGCCAAATCTCGACACACTAAAGAAAGAGATGCATGAGCATCTCGCCACCTTGAACATTGCGGTCTTCCGCGGGATTGTGGCCGATCTTCACCGGCAAGGCTTGGTTTTATGGGACGTGCGGCGTGAACCCGATTTCCGCAAGTTCATTGAGTGCGGCCGGCAGCTTGGCGTGAAGATGATGCTGCTGAGCCACGGCGAACTCGATCCAGCGATGATCGAGGATGCGGTGGAGAAACTCGGCGAGACGGACTTGCCTCGCGATGAGCAGCGTTCCATTGAACGGCGCCTCAAGGAACTGAAGCCGTTTGCGGGCTTCACCTGTTCGGTGGAACTGAGCTTCGAGTATCAGAACCGGTTTTATCTCTTCGATCTGCGCACCGAATGGTATGAAGAGCTGTTGGAACTCATGGATCAGATCGATCTCTCCGTCACCGATGGCGAAATGGATGACGAAGAGGATGACAGCATGTACTTTTCCCGCAACTGATGCGCAAAGCTGCCCGGTGGCTGATTCCTGATCTGAATCAAGCGCAGGTCCGCGATCTCGCGCAAGCACTTCACATCCAAGATCTTGCAGCTCGCGTGCTGATCCGGCGTGGCTACACCGATCCGCCGGCGGCGCGCCGCTTTCTGCGTCCCAGCATTGACGATCTTCTCGACCCCTACCAACTCGCAGGGATGAAAGCGGCGGCGCAACGCTTGAAGCAAGCTGTGGAGCGGAAGGAGACCGTGCTGCTCTATGGCGACTATGATGTCGATGGAACAAGTTCGGTCGTCATTCTGACGAAAGCCATCGAACTGGCCGGCGGAAAGGCGAAGTTCCATATCCCGCACCGTCTGAAAGAAGGCTACGGCATGCGCGCGGAGGTGATCGATCAGGCCGTGCGCGACGGTGTGAGCCTGGTGGTGAGTGTGGATACGGGAATTCGCGCAGGCCAGGTGGTGAAGCATGCCCGCGAACTCAACCTCGACGTGATCATTACTGATCATCACCTGCCGGAGGAGGAGATTCCGCCCGCCCTGGCTGTGCTGAATCCGAACCGTCCGGATTGCCCTTATCCCGATAAGAACCTCTGTGGCGCCGGCGTGACGTTCAAGCTTGTGCAGGCGTTGTTTCGAGAGCTCGGCTGGACTCCGGACCGCATTCGCCGCGTGGAAGAATCATTTCTGAAGATCGTGGCGCTGGCCACAGTGGCCGACGTGGTGCCGCTGCAAGGCGAGAACCGCATCATCGTGAAGCATGGACTGGCGGGCTTCCGCACATTGAAGAACGCTGGTCTGCGTGCGCTGATGCGCGTATCGGGATTTCAGGATGGCGACGCTCCTTCGGCGGGACAGGTGGCGTTTCGCGTCGCTCCGCGGATCAATGCGGCCGGACGGATGGCGCATGCCGAGGACGTGATCAACCTGTTCCTGACCGCGGATGAAGCATTGGCGCAGAGCATTGCGGAGCGATTGCATGGCCTGAATCAGGAGCGCCAGCAGACAGAGGCCGACATTGTCGCGATGATTCTCGAAGAGTGCGAGCGCGTGCCCATCACGGATGATCAGGCTGCGCTGGTGTTTTGCGGTCCGCAGTGGCATCGCGGTGTGTTGGGGATTGTTGCGAGCCGGCTGGTGGAGCGATTTTGCCGTCCAGCGCTGGTGCTGGGAGAAGAAGATGGCGAGGCGCATGGCTCGGGCCGCAGTATCGCGCCGTTTCATCTGCTGGAAGCACTCGAGTCGATGCCCGATCTGTTTTCGCGCTTCGGAGGACATCGCATGGCCGCGGGCGTCGCGTTGCGCGCGGAGAAGTTGGAAGAATTTCGAGCGCGCCTCAACGAATACGCGAAGCAACGGCTCACTCCCGA
>JAEUQE010000083.1:0-22505 GCA_016789785.1 Bryobacterales bacterium | reverse complement strand
AGTCGCGTTGCGCGCGGAGAAGTTGGAAGAATTTCGAGCGCGCCTCAACGAATACGCGAAGCAACGGCTCACTCCCGAGGATTTCCGCCCTCACATGGAAGTGGATGGCGAACTCGAATTCAGTGAAGTGAACGATGCCAGCGTGGACGAGGTGCTTTCGCTCGCTCCGTTTGGCGCGGGGAATCCTTATCCGCAGTTTGTGGTGCGCAACGTGGAAGTATGCGATGCGCCAACCATCGTGAAGGAGAAGCATCTGCGGGTGCGGTTGCGGCAAGGGGCGCGAACGCTGTTTCTCAAGGCATGGAACTTCGCCGAGCGCGCGGAGATGCTGATTCCCGGTACGCGAATTGACGCTGTGATCTATTTCGAAGAAGACTCTTACGCGAAGGCTCGCGGCTATCCGCCTTGGGGTGTCTTGCTGAAGGACATCCGGCCCGCGGAGCGAGCGCCGGCGAGTCCCGAGTAGGCTCCGCCTCAGACCGGCGAGGAACATTGACTTCGGGCATCCGGCCAACGCTCGCCGGCCGCCAAGATCGACAAGGCAACATTCTCGAAGATCATGCGTGGTGTAGACGATGGCCGATTCGCCCCGGCGAACAGGCCCACGAATCGCGGCCATGACATGTATCGGCTCGCAGGCCAGCCACATGCCCGGTGCGGCAGCTGAGCAGGAGTGTCCGTCTCTGACTACCTAAGGGTGCGCGATGTAGTCCATGCGCCCGCCATCGACCGTAAGCACCTGCGCTGTGATGAAGCCTGCATCTTCAGAGACAAGAAAACCAATGGCTGCGGCGATGTCCCGCGGCTGGCCGACGCGGCGCATCATGGCGCGTGCCGCAATTGCATCGATCGCCTCCTGATTGCCCGCGGCCATGTCGGTGATGATGAAGCCCGGAGCGACGGCGTTCACCGTGATGCCTGAGGGGCCAAGTTGCAACGCGAAGCGGCGTGTCAGTGCGATGACCGCTGCTTTGGTGGCGGCATAGAACGTGGTGCCCGCCATGGATGTGCCGATCGCGGCGATGGAAGTGAGGTTCACAATGCGTCCCCAACCGCGCTTCTGCATTCCGGGTGCGACGGACTGTGTCACTCGCACCAGACCATCGACATTCACGGCGCGCATGCCTTCCATCTGCGAGAAATCGAAGTCGAGCAGATCGCCGCGGCGGAGAACCCCGGCGTTGTTGATGAGGATATCGATCGGACCGAGTGCATCTTCCACACGCGAGGCGAGGCTGAGTGCTTCGTCCCTGGATGAAAGATCGGCCTGCACGACGGTGGAGGCTGCGCCGAGTGCGCGAATCTGCGCGGCTACCTCCTCCGCCTCCTGACGCCTTTCGCGATAGTTCACGGCGACTGAGATTCCCTTTGCGCCGAGATGCAGCGCGACGGCCTTGCCGATTCCGCGCGAAGAGCCTGTAACCAGAGCGACACGTGGCATGTGATTAGAATCCTGTCCAGACATGAGCGGCGAAGTCGCTCACCGCGGCGAAGCCCATCTCTTCGTAGAGACGCACTGCATCCCGATTCGAGGCCGTGACGGTAAGGCCTACGCGATCGCAGCCGAGTTCTTCGAGCACCGCAATCGAATGGCGTAGCATTTCATATCCGATGGCGCGTCCGCGTGAGTTCCTGTCGACGCAGACCTGCGTGATGTGACCAACTCCCGGCGATACCATACTGGCGAGAATGAGCCCGCAAGGAATGCCTGTGTCCTTGCGGAAGACAACGAAGGATGCGGGCTGGCAGAATCGTCCACAGCCCGGATACTGAATGATGTTCGCCAGAAACTTCCGTGCACCGAACGGGCTTTGATACTGGTCGTTGATGTCGCTGTCCACGTGGCCTTGATAGCTGCCGGCGACGAGACGCGCCGCATCGTCGATGCGCTCGTCGCGCCAGGGTTCAAAGAGGATCGCATCCTCGGACCGGCCTCCGTTGAGAGGCGCGGCGGCTGGCCCGCGCATCATGAAGGTGCGGCGGAACATGCGCACGTGATTCGCATAGGGCATGACATGATCCACAGGTGCATCAATGAGCAGCAGTTGCGATTCCACGCGGCGCACGCGGTGCGCTTGGAGCAACGTGTCGAGCGTGCATTCGATCAACCTGTTCTCCCACCGTGGGGCGGCGAACTCGCGCAGCATGTAGACATCGCCGATCAAGCCCTTGTGATCTTCGAGGATGTAGTATGCATAGCCGGCCACGCGGCTTCCGCTGAGTAGTGCGCATCCATAGAGCGATTGCAGATTAACGAACCGGACGACGAGTTCGGCGGATGCTGAGAAGTCCCAGTGCAGCGTGCGGCGCCACCAAGCGATCTGTTCATCGAGCAAGGGAATTAAGGCGCTGCCAGTGACCTGGCGAAGGTCGACGAGTTCAAGCCCGGGGATTGGAGCCGGGCAGGCCATGCTCATGGAAGGCTACTTTCGGGAAGCGTTCTCCGACAGGGGCAGCGGCGCCATCGGCTTATCATCGCCAAACGCCGACACCAGGTATTCAAGCAGGGCTTCCCGCTCGCGAATGGTGGTGCCCCAGCCCACCATCTTGGTCAGTTCGCGATCCCACGCGGCCCGCGAGAGACGCTGCACGTGAATGATGCGCAGCCCATGGCAAGCCACACACGCACGTTTCTCTTCGGCCTTGCCCTTCTCGATGGTTGCGGGATCCGCGGCGATCGCGGCCGCGGCCAGGAGGCCGAAACAAAACAGCCGCTTCATGTTTTGGACGAACATGCTATGCCTCCACCAGAACGCTGACACGCTCAATCGAGTTCCACAGATACCCCGACGGATTCCAGGGTGCTTCAATGGGTTGCGTGCGGCCGGCGGAGTCCGTTGCGCGAACGCACGCCGTATAATAACCCGGCTTCGACGGTGTCCAGTCAAAGTTCCAAAGGCGCCAAACGAACGGCAGATTCTGTGGCGAGAGCTTCGCATCCTGCCATTTCGCGCCTCCGTCCACGGAAACCTCCACGCGCATCACTCGGTGTTCGCCGGCCCACGCCACACCTTGCAAGGAAACGGGGCCCATCTTCACTTTCGTCTGATCGGCAGGCTTGGCGAAGAAGGATTTCACCGCCATGCCTTCGATGGTTTCCATGTCCTGCGGTTTCGGAGCAACGCCAGGCGGCGTCAGATACTTCGGATACTTGTAGGCGGTGGCCATATAGAAGCCGGCGTCGGGCTCGGCGGCGAGCACGATCTTTGTCACCCACTTCACCCAGCTTGCGCCGTCCCACCCGGGCACGATCAGGCGGGCTGGCGCGCCATGCAGATCGGGCAGCGGCTCGCCATTCATGTCGAGCGCGAGGATGGTGGCCTGGTGCATGAGCTTGCGCACGGGGATGGACCGGATGAAGTCCGGAGTCTTGGCGACGCCAACATCGGCGCCATCGAAGCTGCCGTACTTCGCGGCAGGAGCCGCGCCCCCCACCTTTTTGAGGATGTCCGCGATGCGCGGGCCGCGCCACTCGGCATTGCCGATCGCACCTTTAGTCCACTGCAGGCCGGGCATGCGTGGGCGGAAGTAACTGCGGCCGTTGCCGGCGCATTCGAGCGTCGCAGTGACTTTGTACTGCGGCAGTTTCTTCAGATCATCCAGCGTGAGTTGGGTAGGCCCGCCGACCATGCCGGAGATGTCCAGACGATAGTTGGCCGCATCGACCTTGGGCCGGGGCAGATGCTGGCGGACGAAGAACTTGCTCGTGGGCGTGATCCAGGAATCGAAGTATTCCGCCGGAGTTTCCAGATCCTCGGGAAAGTCATTGTGGACCAGAAGCGGGTGCTTGCCGGGAAAGGTCAGTGCCTGCTGCGCCGGAAGGGGAACGGCTGCGCCCACTCCGGCGATCTTCATCCAATCGCGCCTCGAAAACATAGGATTTCTCGATTACTGTAGCACGCCCGTGGACTGGTGCAGCTTGGTTTCGAGCCAAATCAGAATCAGCAGCAGCACCACGGCGATGCTGCCCACCAACGGCAGGCCCATGATGACGCCGATGCCCATCCAATGCGCGAAATAGCCGAGCGAGGCGGGCGCCAGGAGTCCACCAGTGACAGCAAAGGAAAAGAACCCATTGAAGTGGCCAGGATGATAATACTGGAACCGTCCACCGATCTTTTCGACGACCAGCGGGTAGATGGAGGCAAAGCCGCCGCCCACCAGTATCAGAGCCACACTCGCTCCAAACAGGTTGTTGGTGAACGTGAGAATGATGCATCCAAGCATGGCCGAAACGACGCTGGCCAATAGCAGGCGGCTATGGCTGATGGTGGGGAGAATCGCGAGTACTGCGAAGCGGCCGAGAATCAGGGCAAGCCAGTAGAGCGCAAGCAGCAGCAGCGAGGTGGACGGGCTGATGCCCAGCCTCTGCACCAGAAACAGCGGCAGCCATCCGGCGATTGCCCATTCGTTGCCGAACTGGAAGAACAGGAGCAGCGAGAACAGGTAGGCCGCGGGGCCCTGGAATCCCGTGGACATATCGCGGCCAGGCGGGCGCTCGTCAACCGGGGGCATCCGCATGCGGGCGAACTGTCCAGCCAGCAGGGCGGGGATCACTCCAAGGAAAAAGAGGATCGCGCTGCTCTTGTAGACGTAGAAAGTGCTGGCGACGAACAGCGCCGTGGTGAGCGCGCCGAGACCGAACATGAGCCCGGAGAGATTGACTGTGGCCGCGGGATCACGACGGTATATCGGGGAGATGGCAGTGAACAGGCCGCTGTGCAGGAGTCCCGCGCTGAATCCACATGCGGCGAGGCCAGCCATGCGGAAAGGCGCCGGCCATGGCGGACCGAAGGCCGCCAGAAAGAACAGGGAGCCCGCCGCCAGCGACGCGGTGAGGACCAAAGGGAGCCGCAACTGGCCTCGCTTCAGGAACCGTTCCCCCACCGGAACCGAGAGCAGGATGCCACCTACGAGGCTGAGAAAGTAGTTGCCGACTTCCAGGTAGTCCGAGGAGAGGTGATAGCCCCAGGTAGGCACGATGGCACCGAGGAAGGCGAGCAGCAAGCCCAGGAGAAAGAATCCTGACAGCACGGCGCGAGTCGTGGCGGCCGGTGTCACCTCGGGGGTAGGTGCAATGGTCACTTAGCGTATTCTACCCCCGCACATGGGGGGAAGGCTTGCGTCCCCGCTAGGACCTCCAAAACTCGAACCACTTGGGAGGGGGTGTCTCGGGTAGCCTCGGGGCCGGGGGGAGGGGAGTACCGTCGATGGCAGCCTTTGGATTATCGATCATCAGCCGCCGGGCCGTGGCCTCACCGTACTTTTCCGCCACCCACTCGAAGGTCTTGTCCAGCATCGGGGGCCGGTGCTTGGTGTCGTGCGCATCGCTGGCGACAAAATGGACCAGGTTCAGCCGCATGAGTTCCAGGCTGAAGTCTCGCGCGGTTTTCCCGAAGCGTCCGAAGTACGACTGCGCCGTGACCTGCATCAGCGCACCTTCCTCCACCCAGCGGACCAGCGAGTCAAGCCGTTTCTGAAGAAGCGGGTTGCGCTCGGGGTGGGTGATGATGGGGATGATCCCCTGCTGGCGGAGGTGGGCGAAGATATCGCCCGTGTTCTGGAAGATCAACATGTCGGAGAATTCGACCAGCAGGTAGTTCCGGTGGTTGATCGTGTACTTCGCCGGATTGGCGAGGGCATCCTGGATGTTGTCGTAAGTGAGATGAAAATCGCACCCGGAGTAGATGCGCGGCGTTCCGTTGCAAGCCGTGTTCAGCTCATCCAGACGCTGCTGAATCAGATCGGGCTGAAAGTGATACTCCAGGTCGGCATGTGGTGTGCCGACAATGTCGGTAGTGCCTGAGTCCGCCGCAAGCTTCAGCATCGCCAAGCTTTCCTCGAAGGACTTGGAACCGTCGTCCAGGCCATAGAGGACATGGCTATGGATATCGATCAGATAAACATCTCCTCGTCCTGGGTCGCCTGGGCGACACTTGGCCGGCCGCCCTTGAGCATATGGCCCACGGCGGCCCGGATTCCGGCGGACACTCCGTTGATCTCACGCAGGGGGCGCATCACTCCGTTATGCAGCAGCGTGACGGTTTCCTGGACCCGGCCGAGCGTATCATCCAGCACCATTTCGGCGCGGTCAAGCTGCGACTTCGCGCGCCCGGTGACATCATTCAGCAGGGTCTCCACCCGCTGGATCTGGGTGCGAGTGGAGTCCAGGACAACGTTCGCCTTGGTGGTGACTTCGGTGATCTGCTGGCGGCTCTGTTCGAGCGTCTCCTGGGCAGTCTTCAATAACTGCTCGGCGCGCGGTGTGAAGGCAGCCAACTGCTCCTGGAGGGCCTTTGCGCGCCTTTGCAGCATCAGGAGTGCCGCCATCTGCACCACCTGGCTGATCGCCACGAGTCCGACGAAGACCGTCAGAATCGTGATCAACGTATTCTGATCCATGAAAACCTTCTGGGGTTAGGTTAGGAGCCGGACGCGTCTCCAGCAGGGTTGGTGACGGATTCGCGATAAGCGTGGCGGCCTGCGTCCACGGCGGCGGCGAGTTGCTCCTTCTGACGTGACACGGCGGTTTTGCCGCGTTCGATCATGTCGGAAGCCGACTCACGCAGTTCGCCACTCCGGCGTCGAAGATAGTCTTTACTTTCTCCGGCCTTCGACCGGATAATCTCCCGCGTCTCCTCGCCGGATTTCGGGGCGAAGAGGATACCGACGGCGACGCCGATTCCGAGGCCCAAGAAGAAATAGGATAGTCGTTTTTCTTCGTCCATAGCACTTCCTTTGCTGCCCATAGTGTACCATCAGGAGCAGCGAGCCAACAGTGAAATGAAGCCCCCCAAGCAGCTTTCCGGAGAGCAGCTCTGGGACTATGCGTTGAAGACGCTCGGCGCACGCGCGCAAGCCGCGGGTGAGCTGCGCGAGAAGTTGCGGCGTCGGGCCGAGCGTGCCGCCGACGTCGATGACGTGATCGCGCGGCTGAAGGAATACGGCTTCCTGGATGACCGCAGGTTCGCCGAAAACTACGCCGCGCGGCGCCTGGAAAACGAGGGCTTTGGCAAGATGCGCGTGCTCGCCGACCTGCGTGGGCGTCGCGTGGCCGGAGGAATCGCCGATCAGGCCGTCCGGAGTGCGTTCGAGGGCACCGATGAAATGCAACTCGCCGAGCAGTTTCTGGCCCGGAAGTTCCGTCGAACACCCATTGGGGAAGTGATTGCCGATGAGAAGGGGATGGCTTCGGCGTACCGGAAGCTGCGGACCGCGGGCTTCTCGCACGGGACCGCAATCAAGGTGCTCAAGCGGCACGCTCAGGCGGCGGAGAACCTGGATGTGATGGAAGAAGAGCCGCCTGCCGAATCCTGATTCCGCCCGGCGCAGATTGCACGTCATTCAAGATTTCTGAGAATTCTCTCCCTTCCCAGCCACAAGTTCACAGCGGGCTTTCCGTGGCACAAGGCGCGGGCCCGCGCGAAGTTCATGGCAAGAGGTTCTCATGCAGCAACTGGAATTCAAGGATCGCCGCCGCGTTCTCGACCAGGCGATCGCCGGACTGGAGAAGCAGTTTGGCAAAGGATCGGTACAACGTCTCGGAAGCCAGGAAGCGATCGCGGTTCCCGTGATTTCCAGCGGTTCGATCTCCCTCGATCTCGCTTTGGGAATCGGCGGTTTCCCACGGGGGCGTGTCGTGGAGGTTTTTGGGCCGGAGTCTTCGGGCAAGACGACAATCGCGTTACAGATGATCGCCCAAGCTCAGGCGGCAGGGGGAACGGTGGCCTTCATTGATGCCGAGCATGCGCTCGATCCGTCCTATGCCAGGCGGCTCGGTGTGGATATCGACAACCTGCTGGTTTCTCAACCGGATAGCGGTGAGCAGGCGCTGGAGATCACGGCTGCGCTGGTGGCGTCGGGAGTGATTGATGCGGCGGTGGTGGATTCCGTCGCGGCTCTGGTTCCCAGGGCCGAACTCGAAGGAGAAATGGGCGACAGCCACGTCGGGCTGCAGGCGCGGTTGATGTCGCAGGCGCTGCGGAAACTGACCGGAGTGACGGCTCGCACGCAGACCTGTCTGCTCTTTATCAATCAGATTCGCGAGAAGATCGGCGTGATGTTTGGAAGCCCGGAAACCACCACGGGCGGGCGTGCCCTGAAGTTCTATTCCAGCGTGCGGCTCGAAGTGCGAAAACTGGCGGCGCTCAAGGACGGAGAGACCGTGGTGGGGAACCGTACGAAGGTAAAGGTGGTGAAGAACAAGCTGGCGCCCCCATTTCGCGAAGTAGAGGTCGACCTTCTCTACGGGGAGGGGATCTCGCGGGAAGGGGACCTGCTGGACTTGGCCACCAGCAACAATGTACTGGAGAAGAGCGGATCGTGGTACAGCTTCCACGGCGAACGGATCGGGCAGGGCCGGGAAAACGCGAGGAGCTTTCTGAAGGAGCACCGGGACGTTTACCAAAACCTGGAAGGGGAGGTGCGCAAGAAGATGGGGATCGCGCAGCCTGGCTTGGCGGTGGCCGCGAAAGCTGGCTAACGTGCTTGGGCGGTGCCGGACTGCGCTCGCTGTGGTTCGGTTTGTACAGAATCTGGCGTCCGGAACCGATGAGGATTCGGGCGCCGTTTTGCGTTTGGAGCATGTTTCTGGGACCTGATCACGCTGCGGGCTATTACCGCAGCGGTGGGGTCTATGACCGGTTCTACGGCCCTTTCTATCCCGTACCTAGAATGACCCAAGTACTTGTTCCTCATGCAGATTACTAGCACCCGGCACTTAAATACCCTAGGTACCTAAATACTCTGGTCTTTCGGCCCGTGTCGCCGTAGGATATGACAAGAGGATCCATATCTTAGGAGGTACCATGCAAAGCCTGCCGCGAAAACATAAGAGAGCAGGGCATGTGATGTTGGAGTTCATGCTCGTTTTCACGCCGCTGATGGCGCTGATGATGGCGATTCTGGACTTCTCAATGCCAGTGTTTCTGCGCGCCACATTTGTGCACGCGGTCCGCGAAGGCGTGCGTTACGGAGTGACCTATCGCACCATGACCGGAATGAGCCAGTCCGAGTCCATCAAGCGCGTTGTGCAGGACAACTCGATGGGCTTCCTGGCGGGTACGGCCGGACTGGCACGCATCGAAGTCAAGTATTACTCTCCGGTGACATTTGCCCAGGTGACTGGAGGCAATGCCAACGAAGGCGGCAACATCGTTGAAGTCTCAGTCAACGACTACGAATGGAACCAGATGGTTCCGATCTGGCGGAGTGCGGTTCCGACGAAAGTCAGTGCGATTTCGTCCGACCGTTTGGAGACGTTGCCACGTGGCGTAACGGTCCCGGCCCCTTGAGGCAGGTGGAGAAAGCGGAGGAATCTAGTATGCAGCGAAGAAAGAGAACACAATCTGGTCACGCCATCATGGAGTTCGCCCTTGTGGCGATGCCTCTCATTTTTTTCCTTCTCGGTGTCACGAGCGTCGGCTTCAACCTGGGCCGTGCGGTTCAGGTAACCCAAGTGGGCCGCGACGCCAGTTCGATGTTTGTACGTGGTGTCGATTTCTCGGAACCTGGCAATCAGGCGATTCTGATCCGGCTTGGCCAGAAACTTGGCATGGCGAACGGCTCCGGGCGGGGAGTGGTGATCCTCTCGAAGGTCACGTTCATTCCGCAGTCGAAATGCGACGCGCTTTCCCTGGACAACTGCAACGGTGACCAGCATGTGATTACACAGCGCATCGTTGTCGGAAATCCGGGAGTGCGGCAGAGTCTGATCGGGACGCCGGACTCCGACTTGGTGGATAGCAAAGGCCTGGTAGCAGATTACATGACCGAGGCCAGTGCGCGTGCGACGTTTACGGACATCCAACTGTTCGAAAACGAGTTTGCCTACGTGGCGGAGACCTTCTTCACCTCACCCGACCTGGACTTCACCGGTTTCAGCACGGGAAGCGGCAACTACGTGCGGACGGTGTTCTAGGCAAGGACGACAGCGGAGGAATTCCATATGAAGCTATTCAACGACCGAAAGAAACAAAAGGGCTTCGTGCTCATGTTTAGCGGCCTCATGCTGACGTTCGTCATCATCCCGACCGTCGGCCTGGCGATTGATGTCGGCGTGGTTTACGCAATCAAAGCAAAACTCCAGACAGCAGTGGACGGCGCGGCCCTGGCGGCGGCGCGTGGCCTCAGCCGGGGAAGCACGATGGGCTCCCAGGAGGCTGCGGCCGCCGAAACCGCCCAGCGGTTCTTCCAAGCCAATCTCAACGACGGATACCTTGGTCTGCACGGTGCGCATGCCGAGACAACCTTCCCACCAGCGCCCGCGAAAACCAAGATCGTTGACATTACGGCTGAGGTTCAGGCCCCGACGTACTTCATGAAGATCCTTGGGGTGAACTCGCTGAAAATCACCGCGATCGGCAGCGCGACCCGGCGCGACGTGAACATCGTGATGGTGCTTGACCGTTCCCAGTCCCTCGACAACTCGGGGTCCTGTGACGATCTACGCGAGGCCGCGAAATCTTTCGTCCAAACGTTCGTCGATGGGCGCGATCGCATCGGGCTGGTCACGTTCGGCGCCTCTTACCGTACGGACTTCGCCCCGGCCATGAACTTCCAGACAGCCGGCACCAACGTCATCACGCACATCAACAACATCAATTGTGCTGGATGGACCAACGCGGCAGCCGCCTACTGGGAGGGGTACCTCAAGCTGAAGGACATCAACGAGCCTGGCACTTTGAATGTGATTCTGTTCTTCACCGACGGTCAGCCGAATACCATCACGGTGAATCTGGAAGTGATTCCAGGACGCTGTGGCGGAAGCACCACCGATCGCGCAGGCGTGTTGACACCGGCCGACAGCGGTTCGGGTCTCTACCGGATCCTGGCTCCCAACGCACCTCCGATTCCTGATCCCGACCAGACCGTGGCCACCAGCATGTCGGGCTGTGCGGCCAATAGTTCCCCGTCTACGGTCGAAAGCGATTTGCGAATGAAGCTGGGTTCGTCAAACGAAGTCGACATCAACGGCAACTCGTTTATCAGCTACAAGACGCCGGTTCGCCGCAATTCGACCACGGGCCGCATTCGCATCAATGATCAAGAAACCATCCAGAACATGGGTATCAACGCCCTCGACAATGCCGCCAAGCGCGTTCGTACCGAATCGGCGGCCAACGGGCTTGAAGTGGTGACCTACTGCATCGGCCTTGGTGGTCCTGGCGCCGCCGAAGACACGTTGATGCAGCGCATCTCCAACGTCACGCAAAGCAATATCTACGACTCGACGAAGCCCCGCGGAATGTACATTCTCGCGGACAACGCCTCACAGTTGCAGATGGCCTTTGCATCGCTGGCATCGGACATTCTCCGTATCTCCAGATAGTTCCTCCGATTTCCGGGAATCCTTTCATCCCGGCGGGGCATGCGAGTTAAACTACTAGCATGACCCGCCGGGATCTTCTTTTTGGGACTGGAGCCGTTTCTGTCTTGAACGGGCAGCCCGCGAGCCTGCGCACCTCTCCGGTCGCGATTGCGAAGGTGCCGTCCTATACCGAGGATCTCGTCCCCGTGTTGACCACGATGTTCGACCAGATCGGCGGGGCGGGCCGCCTGGTGCGGAACAAGACGGTCACCATCAAACTCAATCTGACCGGCAGTCCAGGCTTGCGATTTCAGGGCAAGGCGCTTGGGTTGACGCACTATACTCACCCGAAGACTGCTTCGGCGATGGCCCATGTGCTTCATGTGTCCGGCGCCCGGCGGATCCGCTTTGTCGAGAGCGCCTGGGCGACGGCGGGCCCCCTGGAGGAGTATCTTCTCGATTCGGGATGGAACGTGCGCCAACTGAAGGCGGTGGCGCCAGGCATCGAGTTCGAGAACACCAATGCACTCGGTAAGGGCAAGCAATACCACCGCTTCCGGGTTCCGGGCGGAGGTCTGGTTTTTCCCGCCTACGACTTGAATCACTCCTATCACGACACCGACGTGTTCGTGTCCATGGCCAAGTTGAAGAACCACGAGACGTGCGGCATCACGCTGGCAATGAAGAACATCTTCGGGATTACACCGGCTTCGATCTATGGCGACGATGCCGGCGCCGACGGGCCCAACGAGAGCCCCACCAAGGGGCGGGCCGAGACGTGTCACTTCGGCAAGCGTCAGCCCGCGCGGACCGCTCTTGCGGAACTGGAGCCTGGCTCGGACCGCTCGCCGGGCTACCGCATGCCCAGGATCACCGCGGAACTCGTTGCGGCGCGTCCCATCGATATCTCATTCATCGACGGAATCGAGACCATGACGGGTGGCGAAGGGCCGTGGATCCGCAACAAACTCGGGCACGCCAATCCGGGAGTGCTGATTCTCGGCACGAATCCGGTGAATACCGACGCCGTTGGCGCCGCCGTGATGGGCTACGATCCGAGGGCTCGAAGGGGCGCCGCGCCGTTTGCCAACTGTGACAATACGCTGTTGCTCGCCGAGCAGCTTGGGATTGGCACCGCGGACCTCAAGAACATCGAAGTTGTGGGCGAGGAGATCGCCGCCGTCCGATACCCGTTCCCGGTCTGAGCATTCGACAACTCATGGGATTTCCCTCGCCAACACTGCCGCACTTCACGATCACTTCGGTGGTCGACATTCTGCTTGTGGCTGTGTTGGTGTATCAGGCGATCCTGATCATTCGTGGACGCCGCGCCGTGCACATCCTCTCGGGCGTCGGCGTCCTGGTGATGGTTTACCTGGTCGCGGATTGGACCCAGCTTGAGTTGCTTCGCACATTACTCGCGACGCTGGCGCCTTACACGGCGTTCGCGCTGATTGTGATGTTTCAGTCCGATATCCGCCGCATGCTTGCGGGCATCGGCAGACGCAACTGGCTGAATATCGGCTCCCGGCTCCAGCGGCGCGAGATGGTGGAAGAGATGCACCTGGCGCTGCTGCAACTGGGTCAGGAGAAGACTGGAGCGTTGATCGTCGTGGAGCGGGAGATCGGCCTGCGGACGTTTGTCGAGAGTGGTGTACTGCTCGACGCGATGGTGTCGCGGGACCTGCTGCTGTCGATCTTCCAGAAAGGCGTGGCCCTCCATGACGGCGCTGTGATCATTCAAGGGGACAGGATCGCCGCCGCGGCCTGCTTTCTGCCGCTCACCATGGACCCGGTCTCGCGAACCTTCGGTACACGCCACCGCGCGGCAATCGGTGTGACGGAAGAGACGGACTGTGTCGCCTTCATCGCGTCGGAGGAAACGGGACGGATCTCGGTGGCCTCGCGTGGCGCGATTGAACAGGCCGTCTCGCCCGACCGTCTGCACGAGCGGCTGTTGGAGGCGATGGGCCTGCGTTCCTCCGACAAACCCACTCGCCGCGCGTCGAAACGGGCGATTCGCGCGGAGGGTTCATGACAGCCTGGCTGACCGAGAATCTTGGCCTCAAGTTGCTCTCGGTGGTGGTGGCCGTGCTCCTCTGGCTGGCGCTTGTCGGCGAGCCGAACACCACCAGCGCCATCGTCGTGCCGGTGCAGTATCACAACATCCCGAAGGACCTCGAGGTCAGTAGCGATTTCGTCAGTTCGGCCTACGTCGAGGTTCGTGGGTCCCGCGGGCGCCTCTCCAATCTCGGCAATGCGGTGGTGGTGATTGACCTGGCCAACCAGAACCAGCCGGGCGAGCGCACCTTCTCCATTCTCGGGAACAACGTGAACCTTCCGCCGGGTGTGGAGTTCCTTCGAGCGATCCCCTCGCAGATCCGAATGCGCCTGGAACCTCGCGTGACGCGCGAAGTGCCAGTCCTCGTTCGCTACGGCTCTTCCATTCCGGAGGGGCTGCATATTGCACGCCAGGAAGTGTATCCGGAGTCGGTCCGGATTGTGGGTCCGGAGAGTAGCGTGCAACTGATTGACCGCGTTCAGACCGACCCGGTGGAACTTTCCGGTGCCGCGGCCGGAGAGCAGACCATTCGTGTACATCCGTTTGCCGGCGACGCCCGAGTCCGACTGGAGCGTTCCGACGTGATGATCAACGTTAAGGTTGTTCTCGAAAAGAACCGATAGCTGGGAGGGGGAGGCTGGATGGCGAGGCAGTTGTTCGGGACAGACGGGATTCGGGGAGTTGCCGGGGAGGCGCCCCTCGATCCGGAGACGGTGTTTGCGGTGGGTGTTGCTTTGGGCCAGTGGGCGGTCGGCACCCACGGCGGGAATCCGGAAATTCTGGTAGGGATGGACACTCGGGAATCCGGCCAGTGGATCGCTGAGACGGTGGCTGCGGGAGCATTCGCCGAAGGGGCGCGCGTGCGATTTGCGGGTCTGATTACGACGCCTGGGGTTGCCTATCTTACCCGGAATCAGGATTTTGTGGCGGGTGTCATGATCTCGGCCTCACACAATCCGTTTCGTGACAATGGAATCAAGATCTTCGACCATTCCGGCTTCAAACTGCCCGACGATCTGGAGCACTCGCTGGAGGGGACAATTCTCGCACGGGTGTCCCGTGGAGTTCAGCCAGGGAGGCTTTCTCTCACCGCGGATGAAGGACTTGATCAGGCATACGTGGACTATCTCGCGGGCACGTTTCAGGGTTCGCTGAAGGGATTCCGCCTCCTGGTCGACTGTGCCAACGGCGCGGCCTGTCATCTCGCACCGGACCTGTTGCGGCGGCTCGGCGCGGAGGTTCTACCACGGAGTTGCGAGCCCGATGGGCGCAATATCAACCTGCAATGCGGCGCGCTTTACGCGGGCGGGCTTGGGCCGGAGGTCGTGGAACATCAGGCCACGGCGGGGATTGCCTTTGATGGCGACGCGGACCGCTCCATGCTGATCTCCGAGTCCGGCAAGGTAGTGGATGGCGATGCGATCCTGCTCATCGCGGCGATGTCCCTTCTGGGCAAGGGCCAGTTAGCCGACTCCGATGGCAACCCTACGGTCGTGGCGACGGTGATGTCGAACTATGGGTTGGAGGGTGCGCTGAAGGCTCACGGAGTGCGTCTGCTGAGGACTTCGGTCGGGGATAAGTATGTGCTGGAAGAGATGGTTCGGACTGGCGCCATCCTCGGCGGCGAGCAATCGGGACACGTCATTTTCCGCGAGTATGCCACCACCGGAGACGGGCTTCTCACCGCCTTGCGCGTGCTGGAAGTGATGGCGGAGACGGGGAAGGGACTGGACGAGCTGACGCGGGATCTCAAGACCTATCCGCAGATCCTTGTGAACGTCCGCATCAAACAGAAACGCCCGATCGAGCAAATCGGTCCGGTGCAGGACGAAATCCACGCGGCCATGGAGGATTTCGCGGGCGCCGGGAGAGTGCTGGTGCGCTTCTCTGGAACGGAGCCACTCGCGCGGGTGATGGTGGAAGGTCCGGACACCGAACGTGTCGAGAGGTTCGCACACCGCATTGCGAACGCTGTGGAAAGGGAACTTGGAGCCTGACGCCACTCGCACGCGGAATCAGAGTTGAGGGCTTCCGCGGCGTTTCTGTTATCATGCAATGCACATCACCGGGGGAGGACGCTTTCGCATGGTCATCAGACTTCTGCGCCTGGGGTGGTGGCCCGCGCTTTGGTGTGCGTCTGGCGCCGCCTCCCTCTTGTATGCGCAGCGCCCGGTGCCCGACAATCCCCCGGCCGTCCTGATTGCGCCCAGGCAGCCCGAGTCGAGAGTAATCCCGAGATCTATCGCGTTGCGGCTCGCGGATCCTCCCGTCGCCGCGCTCAGCCGTGTGGAGACCTTCGTTGCGCGGTCAAACAATCAGATCGGAATCCACAGGCCGCTCCCGGAGGGGGTACAGTCAGGAGGCGCCTGGCAGAACCTGCCATCGGGGGAGCGCATCTGGCGCATCCTGATTCACTCGCCGGGTGCGAAGTCCCTGCGGGTACATTTCGCCGGTTTTCAAACCACCGGGCGCGCACTGGTGTTTGCCCAGGGCGATGCGGTCGCGGACTCCGTGGTTGGTCCGTATTCCGGAGGAGGACCGCATGGCGGCGGAGAGTTCTGGAGTGGAGTTGTCTTCTCAGACCGCCTGGTAGTCGAGTATCAAGCCGTTTCCAATTCCGAAACGGTGGTGCCCTTCCTTCTGGACAAGGTGTCGCATGCCACGCTCGACTTCCTGGACGCCGGAGCGAGACAGCTTGCGCTTCTGCCCGATGCTGGAGCGCCGCTAGGAGGAGCCACCCCGGTTCCCGGAGCGGAACTGCCCCTCCTGGCGGCGTCCTCGGCTGTGAATGAAGCGGCCGCCGCGTGTCATCTCGATGTTTCGTGTTATCCGGAATGGGCCGCGTCCGCAAGAGCCGTCGCCCGATTCCGCTTTGAAGACGAAGGTACTTTCGTTTGCACCGGGTCGCTTCTGAATTCCCGCGCCGGCAGCAACATCCCCTATTTCCTGACGAACAACCACTGCATGCCAACGCAAGGCGTGGCGAACACCCTGGCCGCTTTCTGGAACTACCGTACGGCTTCCTGCAATGGCGCCCCGCCTCTCCTGCCGCCGCAGCAGTCGCTCGGCGCGCAGTTGCTGGCTACACGTGACTCGAGCGAGTTGGATTTCGCATTGCTCCGCCTGCCCAGCGTCCCCTCGAATGCGCTGTTTCTCGGGTGGACGGTGAACAAGCTTGCCACGAACGCCAATATCACGGCGATCGGTCATCCGGATGGGGACTATCAGCGAATTACCTTTGCCCGCGTCACCGGGGGAACCTCAAGCGATAAGTTCGATTTCGTTCCCACGGGTGGGCTCACGGAGGGCGGCAGTTCGGGATCTCCCTGGATGAGTGCTCCCGGCACCGTGGCGGGTCTGCACGCCCGCGGAAACGCGAGCCGGTTTGTCAACGTCTGCCGGGCGCTGCAAAACGGTCAGATTACCGGCGGGGGCGAGTGGTTCGCATCCATTTATCCGCACATCCAGAGTTACCTGGAAGACAACGTGCCGTGCACTTACTCACTTAGTGTGCAGAGCCAGAATGTTACGGCATCGGGCGGCGCTCTCAGCGTGGGGGTATCGGCACGCGCGGGGTGTAACTGGACGGCGGTAAGCAACGCGCCGTGGATCACCGTTTCCAGCGGAGCGGCGGGCTCGTCGAACGGAACCGTGGGGCTGACGGTGTCCGCCAATTTGGGCGCCGCCACACGCTCCGGAACTGTCAGCATTGGCGGGCAGACCTTCACCATCGTGCAGGCAGGCGCGTCCGTCCCCTGCTCCACAAATTCGATCACCGTTGGCCAGACGCTGAGCGGGAGTTTGACGTCAGCCTGTTCGAGCACACTCCGGCCCGGCCGGTTCGCTGCCCGCTACTCGTTCCTTGCGAGCACAGGCCAGCAGATTGTCGTAGAGGCGAGTTCCTCGGCCCTCGACACGTATCTGTATCTTACGAACAATGCAGGGTCCATCCTCGCCCAGGATGACGACGGCGGAATCGGAACGAATTCCCGCATCCCTCGCGACGCGGGGCTTTACCGGATTCCATCGGCCGGCACTTATACGGTAGAAGTAACTTCTTACTCTGTGGGTCAGTCTGGCGCGTTCCGCATCTCCTTGGAGGCCGCTTCAGGCTGCGTGACGCAGGCGATCGCTCCTGGACAGTCCGTGTCCGGGCAATTGACCACAACGGACTGCCTGAGCGACGCCGGCGAGTATTACACGGATTACTACACGTTCCAGGCCACGGCGGGACAGCAGGTGAGCATCAGTATGAGTTCGCTGAGCGTGGACACCTATTTGATTCTCACGGGGCCTAATGGGTTGATTGTGGCGCAGAATGATGACATCAGTTCCACAAGTACGAATTCCAGGATTCCAATAAGTGGGAACCTGACGCTTTCCGCCGCGGGAACTTATACCATTCAGGCAAGTACGTTTAGTGAGTTAGAGACCGGCTCTTACACGCTGGTATTTCAGCCGGTTCAGCCTCCACCGCCGCCGCCTCCTCCCCCGGCCGGTTCCAACGGGCCGTTCCGCTTTGTGCCGGTCACTCCCTGCCGGGTGGCTGACACCCGCGCCGGTGAGGGACGAAGTGGCGCATTCGGTCCACCGGTCATGACCGCCGGGTCGAGCCGTGAGATCCCGGTTCCTCAGAGCGGCTGCGCGATCCCTGCAACGGCACGCGCTTACTCGCTGAATATCACGGTGGTGCCGCGGGGGGCGCTTTCGTTCCTGACAGTGTGGCCGGCGGGACAGAGCCGGCCCAATGCTTCGACGCTGAATTCGTTTCAGGGCAGCATTGTGGCGAACGCAGCGATCGTGCCCGCGGGCACTGGCGGGGCGATCTCCGTGTTCGTCACGGATACAACGGACGTGATCATTGATGTTAACGGGTACTTCGCACCCTAGGACTTCAGAACATGAGAAACGCAATTCGAAGACTGGGATGTCTCGTGATGGTGTTGGGGAGCTTGGATGGGCCGGGAGGCAGTCTGGCGCAGGAGCCGGCGGTCCCCGCCGAGGAGCCCGGGGTAGGAGTGAAACGCCCGTTTGGACGGAAGCCCGCCGTGGATCCAATGCCCAAAGAAGGAATTACGGAGAAGGGTGAGCCGGGGCGTGAAGCGGCGTTATCCAGTCCGCTGCCGTTTGTGCCCGTAACGCCTTGCAGAGTGGTCGACACACGGCCTGGTCAGGGTAAGACCGGATCCTTCGGGCCTCCGATGCCGCTTGGCGGTAGCACTCGCACTGTGCCGGTTCCAGCGGCGGGATGCGGCATCCCTGCAACAGCGGTTGCCTATTCGCTGAATATCACGGTGGTGCCGGTGGGGCCGCTGTCGTACCTGGCAGTCTGGCCCGCGGGATCGCCCCAGCCGAACGTGTCCACGCTGAACTCGTTTGAGGGCCGTGTGGTGGCGAATGCGGCGCTGGTCCCCGCGGGTACTGGTGGCGCGATCAACTTCTTCGTCACCAACCCGACTGAAGTCATCATCGACATCAATGGCTATTTCGGCGCGACGGGCCAGCCCGTGCAATTGTACTCGGTGAGCCCGTGCCGGATTGTGGATACCCGGGCGGGGGAGGGTAAGACCGGACAGTTCGGTCCTCCAGTGCTGGCAGCGGGGACAGCGCGGGACGTGCCAGTTCCTTCCGGGACTTGCGGCATTCCAGCCACTGCGCGAGCGTACTCGCTCAACGTCACGGTGGTCCCGCGAGGACCGCTGTCATTCCTCACGGTTTGGCCCACTGGACTGGCCAGGCCGGCAGTATCGACCCTGAATTCGTTTGACGGGCGTATTGTGGCGAATGCAGCCCTGGTGCCTGCTGGTACGAACGGCTCGATCAGCGTTTTCGTGACTGACACCGCGGATGTGATCATAGATATCAATGGTTACCTCGCGCCCTAGCTCCGGCCGCGTACGGAGATCCGCCTTGATCGAACCCCGGCGGTGGATTCCTGTTTGGATTGCGGCGGTGGTCCTGGGATCACAACTGCTGGTCGAGCCCATCATTGGCCTGGCGGACAATGGCGACTTTGCGAACGTGACGAACCCGTTCTCGATTTTTCACGGGGAGCCGGAGACTCCCACGCCCTACTTCGACTACGTGGTCCAGCGATGGGGCGCCGATTCATCGCGCAAGCCTGACATCCGGCTTCTGACGTCGGAATGGCTGCTCGTCGCGCCCACCATTCTTGCGGTTGCTTACGGCGCCAGCGCGCCCTACGACCTCCGTTGGACCGGCGCCAGTCACCTTGCCGTGTTCCTGGCGGCGCTCTATTGGTTCTATCCAGTGCTTGCGCGGCTGCCGCGCCCGTCCCAACTTGTCGCCTGGGCCCTGTTTCTGTTTGTATTCTGCGATGTCTCCTATTTCGCTTACTTCAATTCGATGTATGTGGATACGGCCTCTTTGCTCTTCCTACTGCTCGGGCTGATCTTCTATCTGCGGCTGGTGGCGGGAGCGGGCGAGGCGAAGCAGAACGCCATTGTGTTTGTGATCGTTTGCGGACTGTTTCTTTTCTCGAAAGCGCAACACGCGCTGCTGGCTGTTGTTGTCGTTCCTTTTGTGCTGTTCGATCCGCACTTGAAGTCCTTGCCCAGTCTGCGTAGCCGTGCGATTTCCGCCGCGATTCTTGGATGCCTGGGGATTGCTTGCCTCAGTTACACGCCGCCCGAGTATAAGGCCTATGCCGCTTACAACGTCATTTTCGCGGACTGGCTTCCGAAGTCCTCAAATCCCGTCCAGGTTCTCAGGGACTTAGGGATGTCCGAGGCATTGTCGGCTTATGCAGGAAAGGACGCGTTTCATCCGCAATCGGCGATGCGGGATGGAACGCTTCGGCCTGAACTCGGGAACGTTCCGTCGCATCGTCAACTCGCTGGGTACTATCTGAAGCATCCAGGGACGGCAGTGGACATGGTGCGTGCGGCCCTGGAGGCCTCGGCTCTGCAGCGGCCGTATGGTTTTTCGAACTTCGCGTATTCCGCGGGTAAGCCCAGAGGCGCGATGAGTGAGGCGTTCACGTTGTGGAGCGGTGGCAAGGCTACGTTTTTTCGAGGGAATCCATGGCTGTATGGAAGTGTGATTGGGGCGCTCTGTCTGGCCTCACTCGCGATCACGTCGAGGCGGTACCGGACGGTGTTCCCGGCAATGTCTGTGTTCGTGGCTATGCTCTTCGTTGAGTTTTTCGTGAGTGCGCTCGCCGATTGCCGCGAAACCACAAGGCACCTGTTCCTGTTTCAAGCGATGCTCGACCTGCTCTTCGTCTTCGTGATGTGCCACGCGGTGGCGATCCGGCCCGTTCTGCCGGGCAACCACAAACTCGCCGCCGACCGTTTCCAGCAACACCCAGCCTTGTGAGGATCAAGAAAGCCCTCCGGAAAAAGCTGACCCGGAGGGCGCGGAGGCTTACTTGCGAGCTGGACTGGCCCTACGGAAGTTGGCCGGACCCTACAAGGAGAGCTCGCATGTCAGTGTTGTTGGTGTAGTCATCTGTCTATACAGACGTGCGTGTTTCAAGCGCGGTTTCGTGAGCGGCCCCGCCTCCCGCAGCGCGACATTTCGACCGCTCGCGAAGCCGAGGTGTGGTGGTCTTCAACACCCAACTCAGTCGCGAATCCATGGGGCAGATCGCGCACCGACTTTGTTGTGATTTTCGGGCCCTTCGCGCCAAGAAACGGGCTCCAACCGGTCACCTGCCGCGCGAAACTGAATCCGAGCTAGCATATGCCCTTATATGGTTGGCTGTTTGATGCGAAACGATGCATCGAATGCCGCGCGTGCGAGGCTGCCTGTAAGCAGTGGAACGGGCTCGACACGGGTGTGCAGTTCCGCGTCGTTCGAGTGAAGGAAATGGGCCGCCGGCCCAATGTCCGCACCCAGGCTATCTCGTTCGCCTGCAATCACTGCGACAACCCGCTGTGCTTACGTGCCTGCCCGGTCAAGGCGATGTACCGGCGCGAAGAAGACGGAGCGGTGATCATCGACCAGAACAAGTGTGTCGGCTGCCGTTTGTGCGAGAAGTTCTGCCCCTACGGAGCGCCGGCCTTCAATGAGAAGACCGGAAAGATGATGAAGTGCACCATGTGCTACGACCGGCTGGAGACGGGTCTGCAACCCGCCTGCGCCACGCTCTGCCCGACTGGAGCACTGCAGTTCAAGCCCTGGGCGGAGATCGCCGAAACAGGCGCTCCGGTGATCGAGAACTTCAATACGCCCGCCACCACAAGGCCGCGAATCCGCTTCGTGGTCGATGGCTGGCCAGGAGGGAGATAAGCTCATGGGTATCTCAAGAAGAGACTGGCTTCACATTTCGTCGGGCGCTGCCGCGTCCACCGTGGCAAGCCCCCTGTTCGCCGGACTCCCGCAGTGGTTCCGTCCGGCTCAGGTGCGGGCTGCCAACACGCAAACCGTCGTGAGTGCGTGCGGGATTTGTTCTCCGGCTTGCGGACTGAAGATGACCGTCGAAGATGGTGTCATCCGCTTTGTGGAAGGTCTTCCCGGCGACCTGTCGGGCGGCGGCAAGCTGTGCGGCAAAGGTGCTTCCGCCGCCGGCTTTCTCTACGATCCCGACCGCCTGAAGTATCCGATGAAGCGTACGAACCCCCGCAAGGGCTTCGACGAGGATCCCGGCTGGGTGCGCATTTCGTGGACCGAGGCGCTGGATACGATCGCGACGAAGATCGGTGACGCCAAGCAGCAGTTTGGCGCGGAGTCGCTCCTATTTGTAACCCTTCCGGGCCCCGATATGTTCGTCCGCCTGATGAACTCGCTCGGCGTGGTGAACCGCATTGACCACATTGATGAATGCTTCCTTACGGACCGGATCGTCCAGCGGTACATGACCGGTGGCAAGAGTTGGTGCATCGATATGGCCAACGCCAAGTATGTGCTGCTGTTTGGCTGGGACATTCTGGCGAAGACCAAGATCGTCTATGCGAATGATCTCGTGGACGCGAAGGCCAACGGCGCTAAGGTAGTCCTGTTCAATCCGCAGTATTCCTCGACGGCGCGCTTTGCCGACGAGCACCACAGCATCAAGCCCGGCACCGATCTGGCGGTTGCACTCGCCATGATCCAGGTGCTGATCAGCGAGAATCTCTATAACAAGGAATTCGTCGACAAGTACACCAACTTCGCGCAGTTCGAACGTCAGAT
>JAEUQE010000839.1 GCA_016789785.1 Bryobacterales bacterium | reverse complement strand
CGGTCGGGCTCACACTGAATAGCACTACCGGCGTCGTTTCCGGTACTCCGACGCAGTCACAAGTCTCTGCCTTTTCGATAAAAGTCGCCGACTCCGCGCAAACTGCCAATCAGACTGCCTCCGCTGATTGCTCAATTTCTGTTGCCCCTTGAGACCCTTCCGTCTACATTCTCGAATGACAAGTGAAAAAAACATTTGCATCCTTGCCAGCCTTCTGAGAAAATACTGCGAGCAAGAAGCCATCCGCATATTCCCCATTCGTCCGAAGGGTTTGGTCCCGAACGGTGCTCATGGCGCGGCTGGTGTTTAGCATTAGGAGATCGGTAGTGAGAGAAAAAGGTGTAGTGAAATGGTTCAACGCTGCGAAGGGCTATGGCTTCATCCAGCGTGCCAGCGGTGAGGACGTCTTCGTCCATTTTTCCGCCATTCAAATGAATGGTTACAAGACCCTCGACGAGGGCACGGAGGTGGAGTTCGAGGTCAAGACGGGCCCCAAGGGCTTGCAAGCCGAAAACGTCGGCCGCCCCTAACACCTGCTCGCCAGACGAGTTTATCGAAAGCCGCCCTCCCTGGGCGGCTTTCGTGTCTATAAAATAGGCCCAATGCTCTCCCGCCGACAGTTCCTCGCCGCCGCTGCCCTCCAGTCTTCCCCCCGCCCCAACATCGTCTTCCTCTGCTCCGACGATCATCACTACCAGTGCCTCGGCGCCAACGGCAACCCTTACATCGCCACGCCAAATCTCGATAAGC
>JAEUQE010000838.1 GCA_016789785.1 Bryobacterales bacterium | reverse complement strand
ACTCCGTGAACCGCTCGCGTTGTTCGCAATCGTCCCGCCCAGCGCCGCCGCGTTGTGCGTCGGGTCCGGCGCATAAAACTGCCCCGCCTTGCGCGCCGCCGCTTGCAACTCATGCAGCAACAGCCCCGCCCCGGCCCGCGCCTCTCCCGGCGCGATCTCCAGCCGCCGGAACCGTTCCAGCGAAAGCACAATGCCGCCCGCCGGCACCGCCCCGCCCGTCACCCCGGTTCCCGCCCCGGCTATCGTCACCGGCGTGCCCGCTGCGGAGGCCTCCGCCAAAATGGCTGAAACCTCCTCCGGCGTCGATGGCTTTTCCAGCCGGTCGGCTTCTCCGGTATACCCGGAGGCGTCCTCAAAAATCATACTTCCAGAATAACGGGCATAATCAGCGGCCGCCGCGCCGTCTGCTTGGTCAGATATCGCTTCAGGTCCGCGCGAATCTTCTCCTGCATCACGCCCCAGTCGCCGCGCTCCTCCTGGCTCGATGTTTCCAGCGTCCGTGAAACCACTTTCTTCGCCTCCGCCAGAACCTCTTTGTTGTCCTCGGAAAGGAACCCGCGGCTCACAATCTCCGGCAGCCCTTCCGGCCTTCCCGTCGATTTGTCGATGGCGATAATCGGCATCACGAACCCGTCTTCGGACAAGTGCCGGCGGTCGCGAATCACCAGATCTTCCACCACTTCATCAATCGATCCCGAGTCAATGCAAACGCGCCCCACCGCCACTCGCTCGCCCTTCCGCGCCCCGTTCTT
>JAEUQE010000837.1 GCA_016789785.1 Bryobacterales bacterium | reverse complement strand
ACGCGCTCCTCGAGCATGCGGCGTTGCACCGGACACCACAGACCGGCTCCGTTGAACGTCACGGCCGGGGTCTGCAAGCCGATCTCGTCGACGATCGGGATCGTGGAGGCCGTGGAGCGCCCCGTGGCGATCATCACGCGGCCCCCGCGCGCCTCCAGGTCGCGCAGCGCGCGCGCGTTCTCGGGATGCACGCGGCCCGCCTCGTCGAGCAGGGTGCCGTCGAGGTCGAGCAGGATGGCGCGGTAGCGCGCGGGCCTCGCGGAGGAGAGCGGAGCGTGGATCACGATCCAGGCATCATGGCACCTGGAGCACGGCGCGAGCCAGCTTCGCGACCTCGACCTCGACCTCGACCTCGCCCAGAGGCGTGGAGAGCCCCTGGCGGTCCCGCCGCGAGAGACGCAGCGCGTGCCGGCCCGGCACGATCGAGGCGACGGTCTCGGCGGGGTCCCACTTCGAGAGCCACACGCGGCGCAGGACGCGCTCGCCCTCCTGCTCACGCGCCACGATCTCGACCTGGTAGCCGTGGTCCTCGAGCAGCGCGCCTTGCAGCGTGAGCTCGACACGCCCCGCGCGGCGCAGCACGAAGTCTGCGCCGCCGCGTACCTCGCCCGGGGCCAGCGTGATCGGCTCCAGGCTGCGGCCCTCGACGTCTTCCCCACGGGCCGAGACGGAGAGAGGCTGGCTGTCCACCAGGCCGCGCAGCAGGTAGTTCCCGCGGGCGTCCGTGCGCGCCGCGCGAGCTCCGCCCCCCGCGC
>JAEUQE010000836.1:254-756 GCA_016789785.1 Bryobacterales bacterium | reverse complement strand
ATGGACTTCCTGCCGAATGACACGATCAGCATGGCGGACATCGCGCTTCCCTCGGCGATTTACCTGGAGACGAACGATCTGGTGACGCGCGAGTACGAGGCCAGGATGCCGCAGGTGGTGGCCCGCACGGCGGTAGCGGCGCCGATCTTTGAAACGAAGGGGATCGGCTACGTGGCGATCGAGCTGGGCAAGCGGCTTGCTCCGGATTACTTCAAGACGCCGGCGGGGGAATGGATCAACGCTAACACCCTGTTGGATGAGAAGACGCGCCGCGCCAATCTGGGGGCCAATTTCGCGGAATTCGCCGCGAAGGGCATCCATACCGTACAGCAGCCGTTTGTGCCGCGCACGACGTTCGGCGTGGCGGGCGGCAAGTGCCAGATCTACGTGCCGCAGTTCGGCGAGAAGGGTGCGGAAGTGCTGCCGAAGTGGCATCCGAAGCGGGAACTGCCGTCGGCGGAGTATCCCTACTACTACCTGACGTTCATTCCTGGCGTGCACA
>JAEUQE010000836.1:0-244 GCA_016789785.1 Bryobacterales bacterium | reverse complement strand
CGACGCAGAACAACGCCATCCTGAATGAGATGTTTCCGACCAATGCAGCGCTGATCCCGGCGCAACTGGCAACGAAGCTGGGTATTAAGAACGGGGACATGGTGCGCATCCGCTCGCGCGTGGGCGCCATTGAACTGCCGGCCCAGTTGACGGAGCGGCTGCGACCGGATTGCGTGATGGTGGCGCATGGGTTCGGGCACCGGTCGAAGCGGATGAGCCTGGCCGGCGGGAAGGGCGTGCGCGA
>JAEUQE010000835.1 GCA_016789785.1 Bryobacterales bacterium | reverse complement strand
GCATCGCCGAAGTAGGTGAAGGCGTCGTAGCGCGGCGTGCCGTCCTCATCCGCGATCGATCGGATCTCCAGCGAGCCCCGGACGGATTCCTCGCTGTTGTCGTCCGCGAGCCGGGCCTCGGCGTGGAGGTCCTGTTCGTCGTAGCCGCGCACCGCGATGCGAAGCTGCTCGCGCTCCAGCGCGGATAGCTCGCTCGCTCGCTTCGTTCGGTCGCACGATGCGGGTGACGACGAGTTCGCGCGCCTTCACTCCATCTGCGTCGCCGATGTCTTCCATATGTGCCCGATCGTATCCGCTGCAGAGCGGAGACGCACGAGCGCTCGCCAGCCGAGTCCAGGCTCGGCGGCGTAGGGGTGGAGGCGGCGGGAATCGAACCCGCGTCCGAGAATGCTTCAGGCTGAGCTACTACGTGCGTAGCCATCGCTCGTCTTGTCTGGCCCTGGTGAGAGGTGGATGGCAGCCATCACCAGCGCGAGTCGATCCTTTATCTCGCCGCCCGGACGATCGTCGTTCCCGGACGGCCAGCCTGATTGTTGCGGCTACGCGGGCTCCAGGCGGAAGCCTACGCAGCCGTCGTGGTCCTGACTAGGTCAGGCCGCGAGAGCAACAGCGTTGTCGTTCGCAGTTGCAGGGTTGCCCATTTTTACGTGGCCATGGGCGCCACGACACGCAGCTCAGTCGTCGACATCCCCGTCGAAACCTTTACGCCCCCTTGTCAGAGATCAGGCCGGTGAAGGCCTGCCGGGCATGATGGGG
>JAEUQE010000834.1 GCA_016789785.1 Bryobacterales bacterium | reverse complement strand
AAGGCCCGCGCGCTGCGCGTGATGCGAATGTGGGCCGGGAAAAGCGATCGTCCGATCGATCCGCGGACCTGGGCGTGAATGTCTCCACGCATTGCCGGGCCGTGTGGTTGCTGGACGTGCCAGGCGAAGGGCAGGGAAGTGCCGCCTCCCCGCGAACGACCATTTGCTTGGCCCGACATCTCCTGATTTGTCTCCTCCGATATCTCCTGCACGGGTGGTCGTCCGCTGCGGCTTCAACCGCTTCACGAAGTTTGCAGACGGACCATCCCGCCGGCGATTCCCGATTCCGGTGTGACAGCTTGCGTGGATTCACGTGCAGAGAAGCCGACGCTCCGCACCTTGGGCGATGGCAGGGTGGACTTCAAACAGAAATGCCGCCGAAGGACCAGCCGCTCCCGTCTTTCGTATTTCCTGTGGAGCAGCATGCCGGATGCACGACTCCTCTGCGGCAGCAGTTGGAGAAGCATCGCACAAACGCTGCCTGCGCCGGATGCCACGCGTCACGGCGGGCGCTGGCGCTACCGCGACTGGGTGATTCATGCGCTGAATACCGACATGCCCTACGACCAATTCGTGCAAGAACAGTTCGTCGGCGAATAGATAAGTGGCTTAAAAACAAGAGCCTGCCGGAGTTAGCGCTCCGGCAGGCATATCGGAATACCTTTGTTTCCAGCGTTTACCGCAAGGCTTGGGCTCGGCTGGGAAGCATCCCAAGGGCATTATACAGAGAATCGCCGCGATCAGAACGCCTTCCTCG
>JAEUQE010000833.1 GCA_016789785.1 Bryobacterales bacterium | reverse complement strand
GCTAAAGCCGTTGTTGACGCTGTTCGGCGTGATCCATCATTGATTTCGCTCGCGGGGTGCGACGATACTCCGCGGCATGCCGAACAAGCCCACCACGGTCAAACAGTACATGGCGGAGCTGCCCGCCGATCGCCGGGCGGCGCTGTCCGCCGTGCGCGAGGTAATTATCAAGAACCTCGGCGAGGGCTACGCCGAGGGCATGAGCTACGGCATGCCGGGGTTCTTCGTGCCGCACTCGCTGTACCCCGCGGGCTACCACACCGATCCCAGGCAGCCGCTGCCGTTCGCGAGCATCGCGTCGCAGAAGTCGCACATGGCGATCTACCTGATGGCGACGTACATGAAGCCCGGCGAGGAGGCCTGGCTGCGCGCGGCGTGGGCCAAAACCGGCAAGAAGCTCGACATGGGCAAGAGCTGCATCCGTTTTAAAAAGCTCGAGGACGTGGCGCTCGAGGTGGTCGGCGAGGCGATCCGCAGGGTGCCCTCGCGCGAGTACATCGCGCTCTACGAGGCGAACCTGCCCGGCGGGTCGAGGGCGAAGAACGCGGCGAGCAAGACGGAGGCGGCGAAGACGGCGAGCAAGACGGCGGCGAAGGCGGTGAGCAAGCCGGCGGCGAAGGCGGTGAGCAAGACGGCGGTGAGCAAGCCGGCGGTGAGCAAGCCGGCGGCGAAGGCGGCGGCGAAGGCGGTGAGCAAGCCGGCGGTGAGCAAGCCGGCGGCGAAGGCGGCGGCGAAGGCGGTGAGCAAGCCGGCGGCG
>JAEUQE010000832.1 GCA_016789785.1 Bryobacterales bacterium | reverse complement strand
GAGATCCAGGCGCGGCTGCTCGCCAGGTATTTGCAGGGCGAGATTCCGGATTATCCAGTCTTTGTGACCCGGTGACGTGTTCGGAGGGCGACAGCGAGCGGTCCGGTGAAAAGGAAAGTACGGTAGCCGCTCGCGAGCCAGTCGCGCCCTGTCTTTTCAGTGAGTTCGCGAGCACAACACCCGAGAACGTGCTATCCTGCGAGTGTTGCCAACCAGACCCGCTCGCAAACGGTCTCACAGGTCTTTGAAAACAGAACTGGTTGGACGAATGCCTATTTCCCCGACCATAAGTTCGGGGCCCCATTGAAGCGACCCTATCGTGCGAGAAATAAAGCGCTGCACGTCATTTCCCCGACCATAAGTTCGGGGCCCCATTGAAGCCAAAGCGCCCCCGGTTGCGCGAGGCGTAAAGCCACATTTCCCCGACCATAAGTTCGGGGCCCCATTGAAGCCGGAACCACATCAGTCCGGCTTCCCTTCTCCGTTCAATTTCCCCGACCATAAGTTCGGGGCCCCATTGAAGCATTTCCCCCCGCAGTTCCGATTCATCCACTGCGCGAATATTTCCCCGACCATAAGTTCGGGGCCCCATTGAAGCCGAGTACCGATACTGGTGCCGAGGTGATTCCACCTGTGATTTCCCCGACCATAAGTTCGGGGCCCCATTGAAGCGGTGCGATGACCGCGCCCACCACGCGATCGCCGGTTTTATTTCCCCGACCATAAGTTCGGGGCCCCATTGAAGTACCCAGGCGGGA
>JAEUQE010000831.1 GCA_016789785.1 Bryobacterales bacterium | reverse complement strand
CGATTCTCGGTGCTGGTGACATACTCGCGGTCCTTGAATGTGAGCATGGATCCGCCGGCGCTCAAGTCGAGCAACCCGCTGACGGCGTAGACGCTGTCGCGACTGGCGTCGGCTTCCAGGCGTCGCCGGTTCATACGCCAGAGGAGCTGATTATCGGGGTCGGATTGAAACGCAGCCGCATTGTAAGTCGCGCTCATCTGGTAGGTGCTGGACAGCATGATCAGGCGGTGCATCTGCTTGATGCTCCACCCGGAATCCTGAAAACGGCGTGCGAGCCAATCCAGAAGCGGCTGGTTCGAAGGAGCGTCGCCCAGGCGGCCGAAGTTATCGACGGACCCAACGATTCCGCGGCCAAAGTGCCAGCGCCAGATGCGATTCACCATCACGCGCGCGGTGAGAGGATGCGCGGGATCGGTTAACCAGCGGGCCAATTCCAGGCGCCCGCTTTGGCCAGGGGCGATCGCCGGGGTCTTCTCGCCGGCGATCACTCGGAGAAAGCGCCGCGGGACCTGATCGCCCAGAGTGAGGTGATTCCCTCGCAGGTGAATCGGCAGGTCGCCCGGTTTGCCCTCGGTGACGCCCATGGCGCGCGGGAAGACCGGAGTTTCTTTCTCCAGGCGCTTGATGTCGGCTTCGAGCGCCTTCACGCGGGCCGCGGTTTCTCCAGGGTAGAAGCGGGTGGCATTGCCGGGAACCGCATAAGGGCCGAACTTGTCATTCAACACTTCGCGAAGGAGCTTCTGAGACTGTGTAGGTTCG
>JAEUQE010000830.1 GCA_016789785.1 Bryobacterales bacterium | reverse complement strand
AGACGTCCGCGAGACGACGGAAGGGCGACGGCGTCGCCGCGACCGGATTCGGCCGGGTGGCGACCGCTCCGTGCGAGGAGGAAGACTCCGGGAGGTGCTCCCGGTCCGGTGCACCGGAGCGCATGCCGGCGTCCTCGTGCGGCCGCGGCGTGCGCAGGGACTGCACCGCGAGCGCGGCGGCGGTCCCGACCGCCTGCCCCACCACGGCGCAGGTGCCCATCACGCGCGTGCTGGCGAAGGCGACGTGAGAGGCGCTGATGTTGCGTCCGGCGAAGAAGAGATTGCCCACGTTTCTGGAGTACAGGCAGCGCAGGGGAATCGAGTAGAGATGCGGAAAGTGATGCTGTTCGCAGGGCGGTTCGTCGACCGCATCGACTCCACTTGGCGGATGCAGATCGAGCCACCAGCCGCCGTAGGCGACCTGGTCTTCGAAGAGCCGGCCGGAGAGCACGTCCTGCTCGGTGAGCACATGGTCGCCGAGGAAACGACGCGACTCGCGTTTCCCCGGGATGGAGCCGACCCAGTCCAGCGCCCAGTGGGACGAATCTGGATGCTCGCCCGAGTTCTTCACATAGTCCCAGACGCCCAGGGCGATGCGGAGCAGCTCGTGCCGGATCTCCGGCTGGTCCTTGAGTGTATCCAGATGACCACCCCACTCGAACCACCAGTAGCCATATTCGAAGGCCTTGATCGGACGGTGCAAAAAGTCGGATTTCTGAAAGGACCGGATCCAGCCCGGTGCGTGAAACGGCTGGGGCGT
>JAEUQE010000082.1 GCA_016789785.1 Bryobacterales bacterium | reverse complement strand
GGCGTTCCAATACTCCTGGAACAACTCGCGAACGAGGGGGATCGATTCCAGCGCACTGCCGGGAGTGATCGCAACTGGCATCCTTCGAGTGTGGCACAGCGCGAAACGGGTGGGCCGTGATCTCAGCCCCAATGGCTGCTGGAAGTTGCATCCGCACAACCGCGTCCCACAATCGGACACCCCGCCCTCCCGTCTGCTGCGCCAAGTGATTGAAACCACAGTGCAAGGCGTACTCTGGCGCGATGGCCCGACCCGTGCCATAAGTACTGAAGAGGAATCATAATAGTTGCATGGACGTCCCACGCAAAGGCGCGAAACGGTCGAAAATCATTAAGCGGTCCATCTTCGTCGGCATCCTGCTGGTGGCGATTCCGCTCATCACCTACGGGCTCAGCCGGCTGAAGCCCGCCGCTCCTCCCGTGGAACGGTCGAGCGTGTGGATCGGAAAAGTGGAACGCGGCCCCATGCTGCGTGCCGTGCGCGGGCTTGGCACGCTGATTCCCGAAGAAATTCTCTGGATCCCGGCGGTCACGGACGGACGCATTGACAAGGTGCATCTCCGCCCCGGTGTCGCTGTCAGCAAAAACACATTGCTGATGGAACTCAGCAATCCGGAACTCAGCCTTTCGATGACCGACTACGAGTGGCAGGTCAAGATGGCCGAGGCCAATCTCACGGACCTGAAGGTGAAGCTTGAGAGCGAGACGCTGGAGAAGCGGGCGCGTGCGGCGCAACTGGAAAGCGAGTATACGCAGGCGAAGCTGAAGTATGAGCGCGATGCCAAACTCGCCAAGGACGGACTGACGCCGGAACTCAACCTGCAGCTTTCGCGCGCGACCGCCGAGGAGCTCGCCAAGCGTCTTGAGATCGAGAAGAAGCGGCTGGAGATCGCGCAGGAGTCTATTGCCGCGCAGCTTGCGTCGCAGCAGGTGAACATTGAGAAACTGCGCGCGCAACTGCAGTTGAAGCGCGAGCAAGTGGACCAATTGAAGATCCGCGCGGGTACTGACGGCGTTCTGCAGGAACTTTCGTTGCAGCCGGGCCAGCGGGTAACCCCAGGTACAGTACTGGCAAAGGTGGCTCAGCCGCAACGGTTGAAGGCGGAATTGAAGATTGCCGAAACGCAGGCCAAGGATATTACGGTAGGGCAGGTAGCGGTAATCGATACGCGCAACGGTACGATTGAAGGCCGCGTATCGCGAATTGATCCGGCGGTGGTGAACGGTACAGTGACCGTGGATGTGCGTTTGGAAGGGAAATTGCCAGACGGCGCCCGCCCGGACTTGAGCGTGGATGGCAACGTCGAGATCGAGCGGCTGAACGACGTGGTGTACGTCGGACGCCCTGTTTTCGGGCAGCCAAACAGCATGGTCACCCTGTTCCGGCTGGACGCGGGCACCAAGGAAGCATCGCGCGTTCAGGTGAAATTGGGCCGCGGGTCTGTTAACACCATCGAGATCATTGAGGGTCTAAGGGTTGGGGATGAGGTGATCCTGTCCGACATGTCGGCCTGGGACGCCCACAACAGAATTCGACTGAACTGATGTATTTTTCTGGAACCTGCTAACGGTTGTTACGTAAAGAGAGTCAATAGGTAGAATCCGGACCAAAACAAGGAGATGGCATGAGCTCAGCGGAGACATTGATTCGACTGGAAGGCGTCACGAAGGTGTTCGTCACCGACGAGGTGGAGACGCACGCCCTTTCCGGAATCCACATGGAAATCAAGAAGGGTGAATATGTCGCCATTGCCGGTCCTTCGGGCTGCGGCAAGTCGACGCTGCTGGCAATCCTGGGCCTGCTCGATTCGCCCAGCGGCGGGCAGTACGTGCTGAAGGGGCAGCCCGTGGAAAAGCTCAAGCTGAGCGAGCGTGCCCGCATCCGGAACCGCGAAATCGGATTCATCTTCCAGGCATTCAACTTAATCGGCGACCTCACCGTCTATGAGAATGTGGAGCTGCCTTTGACCTACCGCGGCATGGGTTCCGCCGAGCGCAAGAAGCGCGTGCATGACGCTTTGGAGCGCGTCGGCATGTCGCATCGTGTGAAGCACTACCCCTCGCAACTCTCCGGAGGTCAGCAGCAGCGCGTCGCCGTGGCGCGTGCACTGGTGGGCGAGCCGGCGATCCTGCTCGCCGACGAACCTACCGGAAACCTCGATTCCGCCAATGGCGAAGCCGTGATGGAACTCCTTCGCGAGTTGCATCGCCACGGCGCAACCATCGGCATGGTAACCCACGATCCCCGTTATGCCCGCCACGCCGACCGGTCGATTCACCTGTTCGATGGCCGGATCGTCGAGGAGAATGTGGAGGTGGTTTGATGAAGCCGACCTGGCTCCAGCGCAATTTCGACCTCGTCGCCGTTGCGCTGATCGCCGTGTTTGGTCTTGCCGGAGCCACGATTCAGCGGAGCCATCCGGTGCCTGCTGTGATCATGCAGTCCGATCCTGTCATCCGTGAAGTGCGGCCGAAGCTGCTTGAGATCCGCGAGGAGTACGAGAAGGCCGTCCGCGAAATGCGGACACAGATTCGGACGGATCTCCGCGAGAGCGGCCGCGAGTTGCATCAGGACCTGCATCAGAGCGCCGAGGACGTCCGCCGTGATACCCAGAGCGCCGCATTCCAAGTGCGCAACGATCTGCGTGAGGCCTTCCGGTCGATTCGCGGCGAAATGCACTCCCTGCGGGCCCAATTGCACTGTCTGAAAGATTCGGTTCGAGAGACCGTGCGCGGCCGCACTTATTGAGGCAGCGGTCGCACCGTGCCGCCAGCTCCCGCGACCGCGGTCCGCTATGACTATCTGGATGTTCTTCGCGGATTCGCTCTCATCGGCGTTGCCGTTCAGAACTTGATTGACGGCGGATGGGTGAACGGACGGGACGCCGAACTCATGTTCGTCTCCGGCGTTTTCATCGCAGGCAAGTTCCGCACGTTATTCGCGTTTCTCTTTGGCATCGGTTTTGCACTCCAGTTCGAACGCCGCCGTCAGGCTGGCTTCTTCAGTTACTATGTCCGGCGGCAGAGCATTTTGCTGCTGATCGGGTTTGCGCATTTCGTCCTGCTCTGGGGACAACAGGACATCCTGATGCCTTACGCGATCGCCGGGATGATGCTGATGTTGTTTGCCCGGGTGGATGACCGCGGCGTATGGCTTGCCATCGCCTTTACCGCCCTGATCGCGCTATGGCAGGGCGAGATTGAGACGGCACTCATGCACGCCGGCGTGGTTTCCGCGTCTGGTTCTCCACCATCGGGAAGAGCAGTCATCTACGCAAGTGGTTCTTACTTCGATACGGTGTCGTATCGTTTCCAATCGTTCCTCGCGCTTCATTCATCCGTCTCGCGCACAATCCTCCGCTACACGGTGCAGCATGTCGCGGTTTTCTGCATGTTCTTGTGCGGCATGATGGCGGCGCGGTACAGCGTGTTCGACACCGCGATGCTCGCCCGTCATGCCGTGCGCACAGCGGTTCTGGCTGCGCTTGTGGCAATCGCGCTCATCGTGGGTGGCGTCACCACCGGCTCGGTCGTGCTCGAATTCATGACCACGCCCATTCTGAGCCTGACGTATGCATCCGCTCTGGCGGTGCTTTGGAATCGCCAGCGATTGCGCCGGTTCCTGGAGCCTCTGCGCTCTGTTGGGCGCATGCCGCTTACAAACTACATGCTTGCCTCGTTACTGGTGACGATCGTCTATTGCGGCTATGGCTTTGGGCAATGGCAGAAGCTTCGATTTCGCGATGCTGTGGTGCTGCAACTGCTGTTGTTCGGTGTCCAGGCTGCGTGCAGCGTGTGGTGGCTCGGGCGGTTCCCGCAAGGACCTGTCGAGTGGCTGTGGCGCCGTCTGCTGCGGACTCGCGCCGTCCCGAACGCTGTCCATGGATAATGGTCTGCATGCGACCTCTCGCCGTTCTGTCCGTTGCCGCGATTCCATTGATGGCTCAGCTTCCCACCGCCGCTCCCGCAAGGGCAGGCATGTCGGCGGACCGGCTGGAACGCGCGGCTGCAATTCTTGATGCGCAAGTGCGATCCGGCGAGTTGGGCGCAGCGTCGCTTCTGGTGGCGCGCAATGGAACGGTTGTGTTGCACCGAGGCTTTGGCAAGCTGTCGCCCGCGCCGAATGCACGGGCTGTGACGCCGGAGTCGATCTTCCTGCTGGCATCCATCACGAAGCCAGTGACGGCATGCGCATTGATGCTTCTGGTGGAGCGTGGCCAGGTATTGCTGGATGATCCGGTGTCGCGATACGTGCCCGAGTTCACCGGCGATCAGCGCGGCCAGGTGCGCGTGCGTGATCTGCTGAGCCACACTTCCGGATTGCCTGACATGCTGCCCGAGAACATTGAGCTTCGCCGCGCGCACGCGCCGTTGAGCAAGTTTGTCGCGGGTGCGCTGAAGACGCCCCTGCTCTATATACCGCGGGAGGACTTCCGGTATCAGAGCATGGGCACGCTGCTGGCCGGCGAGATTGTGGAGCGTGTGACGAAGATGCGGTTGCGCGACTTCGAGCAGAAGGAGATCTTCGAACCGCTTGGCATGAAGAACAGCGCGCTTGGCATGAAGCCCGGTTGGCGCATTGAGGATACGGTGCGCGTGTTCGAGGCAGCGAGTGAGAACCGGGCTGACAATGAACGCTTCGGCCCGAATAGTGCCTACTGGCGCGACATGGGGCATCCGTGGGGAGGCATGCATAGCACAACAGGCGATCTTGCGGTCCTGCTGCAGACTTTCCTGAACAAAGGTCTGCATCAAGGGAAGCGATGGATGAGCCCGGCTACTGTTACCGCGATGACCACCGATCAGAATGAGCGATTGAAGAAACCATGGGGCTTGGGCTGGGGGCTGGCGAAGTCGATCGTCTGGGCGTATTCCGGGGAGTTGGTTTCGGAGCGAACCTTTGGGCATTCGGGCGCGACGGGCACAGTGGCTTGGGCCGATCCGGTCACGCAAGTGGTTTGCGTGATTCTGACGAACCGGCCCGTTTCGATTGATGGCGGACGAGCACTGCGGATGGTGTCGAACGCTGTGGCAGCATCTGTGGAGTGACTGGATCTAGCGCTGTACCCCGTCCTGGAAGTGCAGGATCATCGGCACGCCGTGTTCGTTCTTGCGGTACATCCATTGCTCTGTGCCACGATCCGGATGTCTCTCGATTTCGTCGGGTGGTCCAAGGCGGATGTACACGCGGCCGCGATCGGTCTTCCATCCGGCGACCGCCTCGCCACCTCTGCTGCCGAATCGCTGATTGGCATAGGCGATGCGGCGGTAGTGCTCTTCCTTGAACTCGTTTTCGGAAGGTGTGCCGGGGGTACGATCGCGCCGGCTCCAGAATTGCACGATGAACATCTCGCGCTCTTCATTCGTCGTTAGCTTCCGGTACACAGCTTCCTCGGCCTTATCGATGATGTAGACAACGTCCTCCGTCAGCCACTTGAGATACGGCTGCGGGATTTCCGGTTGCGCATAGACCATTGCGCTGCCTGCGAACAGCACCGCACCGAGCATGACTATGGCGATTCCCGTGGAGGAGTGGCGTTGCGTCTCGGCGTCCATGAGCCGTCGCACTCGCGATGCAAGTGGGCTTGACGATGCGGCAGGCATCAACGCGGCCGCGCGGCGCTCCTCCAACAGCAGGAGCGCTTCTGCCAACACCCCGGCGCTGCCTGTGTGACGCACTGCCAGATCATCGGCGCACATCTCGCGATCGGCACGGATCTGACGCGACATCCACCACACTGCGGGATGGAAGAACAGCAGCGTCTCCGCAATCGACTGGAGGACGTTCATCAGGAAATCGTGGCGCATCACATGCGCCAGTTCATGAGCGGCGACCGCTTCAATCTGTGCGGGCGACAGGCCGGAAAGCGCACTCGCCGGGACCAACAGCATGGGCCGGACGACGCCATATACGCTCGGGCTCTGGAGCCAATCGGCACGCATCACCTGCACGGCGCCCACACCCATGCGCTCGCGAAGCCGGGACACGGCGTCGGCCCACTCGCCCTCGATCGGTGTGCATGCCTTGCGAATCCGTGAGAGCAGCCACATCCATGCGAGCGCGTGACGCGCGGCCAGCACACCTGCTCCGCTCATCCAGATCATCGCCAGCACGCTGAGCCAAGGCGCTTGCGTCGCCAACACTCCGCCGGCGGCGCCCGTCAGCGGTGGAGTGGACCACTCGCTCCAAACGGTCCACGAGAAGAACGCCACCATCGCGCCAAGCACGGCCATCGAGAGCAGATAACGTGCCGCGGGCGAGCTCACTGCCCAATGCAAGGGCATCCATAGCAGCAACAACACGAGTCCCTGCCAGAGGAACTGCAGGATCCCGACGCCGATCGCTTCCATCATTTCGTCCTTCCTTTCTTTGCATCAAGCAATTTGCGCAGCTCGGCGATCTCCTTGCGCGACGCAACGCCACCCGATACCGCGGCTTGCAGCATCGCCAGTGCCGAGCCTCCGAACGCGCGTCCGATCAGATCCTTTACCAGGTTTTGCTGCATCTCTTCTTTGGGAGATGCCGTCCGGTACACGTGAGCCCTCGACTCTTCTTCGCGATCGAGCAACCCCTTGTCGGCCATGAGTTGCATCATTTTGAGCACGGTGGTGTAGCCGGTTTCGCGCTGGGGCTGGATCTCTTCGAACACCTCGCGTACCGTGGATGGGCCACGCTGCCAGAGCACGTTCAGGATCTCGAGTTCGAACTCGGTTGGTTTGTTCACGCTCATGTCTCCATCATCTACGAAGAGATTCGTACTTGTCAACGAAAACTTTCGTACTTTGTGATGCGTGCTACCATCCGGGTCTGCGGAGATGACGCCCAACCACCCTCGCAAGCTGATCCCCGGACGCGCCACCGCGCGTGCGACCGCCGCCTTCACGGAGCGCTTTCCGCAACACCTGGCGCAACGTTTCTATCGCGTGGCGGCGGGCTCGCTCACACTGTCGTCAATCGGCATCGGCACCTATCTCGGCGACCCCACCGCTTCGGTCTCCGAATCATACACCGGCGCGGTCACAACGGCGATCGAGGGAGGGATCAATGTCATCGACACCTCGCTCAACTATCGCCACCAGCTTTCCGAACGTGCGATCGGCGAGGCGCTGGTGAGGCTGTGCAACGCCGATCCCGGGCTGCGCGAGCAACTCCTGATCTGCACCAAGGCCGGCTATCTGGTGTCCGATGCTCTCCCAGTCGCCAAGCTTCATGCATCCGACGTTGTGGGCAACATGCACTCGATGGCGCCAGCGTTTCTCCTCGACCAGTTGGAGCGCAGCCGCCAGAATCTCGGGATCGAGATGATCGACCTGTTCTATCTGCACAACCCGGAAACACAGCTTCGCTATGTGGATCAGGACACGTTCTATCAGCGAATTCATGCCGCGTTCGAATGTCTGGAAGGGCAGGTATCGGCAGGCAGGATCGCATCCTACGGCGCGGCGACGTGGGATGGGTATCGAGCGGGTGGCCCGCCGAAAGGCCTGTCACTCTCGCGCATGGTGGACGTTGCGGCTTCCATCGCTGGCCCCGCGCATCATTTCCGTTTCGTGCAATTGCCCTTCAATCTCGCCATGACCGAGGCGTACACGAAGCCCGCGGAGCCTCAGGGAGAGTCTCGCGTCAGTGTGTTGGAGGCCGCGGCCCGGTTCGGCATCACGGTTGTGGCCAGTGCTTCTCTATTGCAAGCACGCCTTGCAGCCGGCCTTCCCAATGCGTTGACAGCGGCCATTCGCGGGCCTGTCAACGATGCCGGCCGCGCGATCCAATTCACACGCTCAGCGCCGGGGATCACCACCGCGCTGGTGGGCATGAGCAGGTCAGAACATGTGCGCGAGAATCTCGCCGCAGCCACGTATCCTCCGATGGACCGCATTGCGTTTGAGAGAATATTGAACAGTTAGCCTGTGTCCGTTGCTCCCGAAACATTCTCTGCCACGGTTGCGGAAGTCGACCACGCCTTGTCTGTGTGTCCGAACATCCCCGCGGTGTTTCTCATCTGGCCTCACGCCGGCGAGCCGTACCTTGCGCGCACCAATCAACTGCGCCGGCGCTTGACGCGGCTGCTTGGACCTCGGGAACGCAGCGGCCGCATGCTGCATCTTCGCGACATCGCGCAGCGCGTCGACTATTGGCCGTTTCGATCACGCCTGGAATCCAGCCTGCTGCTCTATGAACTCGCACGCCAGCACTTCCCGGAGACCTACACACGCGTGCTGAAGCTGCGCCAGCCTTCGTTTGTGAAGCTTCTCTTGTCGAACGCCTATGCGAGGACGTTCATCACCACGCGGCTCAGTGGCGTCGAGTCAATTCACTATGGGCCGTTTCGCACTCGTGCCGCGGCGGAGAAGTTCGAGGGCGACATGCTCGACTTCTTTCAGCTCCGGCGCTGCCAGGAAGACCTGCAGCCTTCTCCCGATCATCCCGGCTGTGTCTATGGAGAGATGAACAAGTGTCTGCGCCCGTGCCAACTCGTAGTGAGCGACTCGGAGTATCAAAGCGAAGCTGCTCGTGTTTCGGCCTTCCTGCGCTCGAACGGTGAGACGTTGCTTGAGTCCGTGCGTGGCGCGCGGGATCGCTTCAGTCAGGATCTTGAGTTCGAAGAAGCCGCCCGCATGCACAAGAAGCTCGAGAAGGTGACGGCTTTGGTGCAGGGCCGCGATGATCTCGCGTCCGATGTGACGAAGCTGAATGGCGTCGCCGTGCTTCACTCCACCGATGACGAGGCAGTGCGTCTGCGCTTCTTTCACGAGGGCCGCTGGCTGGAGGGCGCGACCTTGTCATTGAAGGTGGAGGAAGGCAAGCCTGCTCCACTCGATCGCAAGCTCCGCGAGATCGCCGCTGCTTTGCAGACCTCCGGACGCGTGACGTTACGCGACCGCCAGGACCATGTCGCGCTGCTCGCCGCCTGGTACTACTCAAGCTGGCGCGATGGCGAATGGGTGCCCTATGAAAACCTCAGCGCACTGCCGTATCGCAAGCTGGTGAACGCCGTGCATCGCGTGGCAAAGCAGTAGCGCGCCCAGGTGCCGATTCGGGTTACAACGTCAGGTCGAAGACCAGCGGACAGTGATCGGAGGCCGCAATCTTCGCGGTCACTCCAGGGAATCGCTTGCCAGTGAATCGAGTGGCCTTCGTCGAAAGACCTTTGCGAATGATTCGAGGAGTGGCCGCCGAGGCGCCGGCGAGACTCCGGGATACCATCAGATAATCGAGTTGCCGGTACTCGTCCTCTCCCTCAAAATAATGTGTCCATCGCTCATCGTGGTCAGCGCGATCGAGGACGTTCTCTGCCTGGTCCCATTTGGCGACAGCGCCGATTCCCTCACTCCCGTCAAGAAAATCGTTCAGGTCCCCGAGCACGACCCAACTGCCATCGCCCGCGGTCGCGCCAAAGCGTTGGGTAACGATCTTCTGCACTTCCTCTGCCTGGCGCCTCCGCCGCGCCTTCGTTTTCGGACGGCCACCTAACATGGTCGACTCTGTTTGTGATGAGTGTCCCGGGCTGTCCCTGCTCAAAGTGTCTACTTTTCGCCGGATCGCCCAAGCCGGAGGCTGGCGCATAATTGTGTACAGCTAGGTACACAGGAGCACATGTCATGGAGCCAGTGAGAATCGGCATCCGGGAGTTCCGCGAGAAGCTCGCGACGTACGTGTTGGAGAGCGACACGCCGGTGGCGATCACACGGCATGGCGACACCGTCGGGTACTTCATCCCCGCCCGGCGCAGACGTACCGATGAGGAGCGAGCAGCGCCGAAGGAAGCTGCGGAGCGCTTGGATACGCTTCTCGCCGCCAAAGGCATCACGGAAGATGAACTCGTCGCGGACTTCAAGCTCTGGCGAGCGCGCAAGCATCGATGAGCACCCGCAAGGGGCTCGTGCGGGACGCGAACATACTCATCCGCGCTGTCCTCGGACGGCGCGTCCGGTCGCTCCTTGAAACGTACGAGGACTCCACCGATTTCTACGCGCCCGATGTCTGCTTCGAAGACGCCCGCAAGTACATTCCGGACGTGCTCACCAGTCGAGGTGAGGATCCAGCCGTGGGATCGGACGTGCTCGAGCAGATCCGGGCGTTGGTGACGCCGGTGCATCGGGCGCTGTACCAGGATCTGGAACAGTTCGCGCGGCGGCGAGTGGCGACGCGTGATGCGGAAGACTGGCCGGTGGTCGCGGTGGCCTTGCTCTTAGACGTTCCGATTTGGACGGAGGACCAGGACTTCTTCGGCAGCGGCATCGCGACCTGGACGACTGATCGTGTGGAGTTGTATTTCGAAGACGAAACGCCGCCATCTCAGAAGCGGAACCCAACCTGACGCATCTGCGACCGAGGCGCGGCGCGGATGGCATTCGAGAGCGCATTCCGGTCGCCGGCAAACACCACTTGATCGACTGCGCGCGTGAGCGCCGTGTAGACAGACAAGGTTGTCTTGTTTACGGTACTGGTGTTGCGTTACTGAGAAGATCTGGCGTTCGTTGAGTCCGGCAATCAACCAAGCGGCGGCAACTGCGCAAGAATGCTCTGGTCGCGGATCGACTTATCGTTCGCCAACAGAAACGCCTCGCTGAGAATCAGCCCGAGTTGCTCATCGCCCTCAAACGGAAGCGCCACCCGCGAGGCATCGCCCTTGCCGGCGCGGGAAGAACTGCCCGGCACAATGCAGAGATAGCGGCTACCCGGCTCCATCAGGACATTTCCGCTTCCCAAATGAATCCGGTAAGTGGCGCGATCTCCCCGCACCACCAGAAAGCGCTCCTCCAGTGCGCAACGCGGCGCAATGGCAAGCCTCGGCAGCAGACGCACCAGCACGTCCCGCCGGCAATCCACGGAAGGCCCGCCCGACTCGAACGAATAATGATGCCAGTAGCGTTGAAACGGGCTCTCCCCGGCGCCCATCTCTGGAACGTTCCCAACGCTCGACACGCCCACAAACAGGTCGATATCGCGCAACGCCTCCGAGAGTATCTGCGCCGGCACCGCGGCGAGATCGCAGACCTCGCCACCTTGCCAGAAACGCGCCGCGCCTGTTTCGATGTAGAGATAAATCGCGTGATGGCTCACATGCGCCTCCCGCGGAAACTCCACTTCCAGCGTCACGCGCAGTCCACCCGGCAGCTCCAATTCCGGTGTGTTGTGGGAATCGAACTCACCCATCAGCCGGAACTTCCATCCCCGGCGCTCGCACAACGCGTGGAATTGATGCTGGCGCAGCACGTGGTTGGCGAATCGCATCGAGTGATGCCGCGCCTCGCTCTCCGCCGGTGTCAGCAGATACACTTCCCGATGCGCCTGCTTGAACGGCTGACGCACTCCGCGATCCTCCAGCCAACAGCGCCAGTAGAACACCACCGAGAGATCGCTCGTTGCCGGATGCCACAGACGCACTCTCGTCGCCGAGGTCAGCGCCAGCTCTGCGTCCGTCTCGCTAATCATGTGCCCATCGCGCCAGAACCCAAGCTGCTTCACGCCATCTGTCTCGAACTCCCAGATCAGCCGCCGCACCACGTCCGCCAGTAACGGTTGATACAGGTAATACTCGCGCCACTGCTCGTAGGGAATCGAGCGTTGCGTGAGCAACAGCCTCTCAATGCGCAGCGTATGCGAGATCAGCAGTGCTGCCCTCTCTTTCCGCGCCTTGGGGGAATCGTCGGTCTCATCCACGTCCGGCACGGTGCGTTCCTCAAGCTCATCGCGCGAAAGGCCCGCGCGGGCAGCCGCCTCCGAAAGCGCCTCTTCGATCAGCCGCTGTGCCGTGTCGTAACGAATGCTCCTCGACAACCGGCTGAGCTGGGCAACCGCATCTTCGGTCCCGATTGCGGCAAGCACATTCACGCAGGCATTGCCCGCTTTTTGAGACACCGCGCCGATGCCCGGGATCTTCTTCAGACAGGCCTCCGCGAATCTCGCCAGCGCGATCGTCAACTCCCGGTCCGCAACCGGCGGCAGCAGCCACAGCATGCTCTTCACATACTCTGACTCCTTCACGTCCATTGGAACTCCAGTCACCCCGGGCGTGGGTCCCAACGCAAGCCATTCCAGCGCCACACTCCGCAGACGGTCGTGCCCAGCGCGCGCCACCGCCTCGGCGGCCTGCTTGCGCCACTTCGCCGGTGGCTCGCTCTGCTTGAGCGAGAGCGCCAGATTCAGGAGATCGTGCAGTTGATGCTGTTCGACAAGGGGTGTTACCGCAGCCGACCACGGCCCAAATACGGTCTTCGGCGTCTCCTCCACGCCCGCCCCTGCGCGCAGCATCGCGTCGATTCGCTCATGCACTTCGCGCATCTCCGTCCCGCCGACATACTCATCCACTCCCGCGCGCACGGCTCGCAATGCGGCGGCCAACTCCGGAGTCCAGCGAATCCCCGCCGCTACATTCAGAATGCCCTTGTAGGGAAACGCGTGCCTCGGCTTCGCCGCCCAGCGAACCAGTTGCAACACCTGGTTTTCGGTGAAGGGAAGCTTGCGCCGTAGCACCTGTGCGACCGGGCTCTTCCAGCGAAGATAGGCAAACGAGTCCTCGTGCATCGCCTCCATGCCTTGCATCACGAACGAGATCAATTCATCTTCGCTGGCATTCTTGGGCGGCGTCATACCCCGCATCTCTTCCGGCATAATGAACATGACCTCAACCTCCAATCAACGGCGTCAGCCGTAGAAAGCGCACTTCGCGCAGTTCGCCAACGTCGAGGCATTCGTCAAGGTCCGTCAACTGGCGGTCCCGCGCGATTACCAGAAAACCGTTTGATTCAAAGCTGCGCAAAGCTCGCTGAACCTGGGTTTCGAGATCGATGCCAAGCGTCGCGTGCCGTACCGGCCCGTTGAGCAGCCGTTCGGTCTCGGTTCGCGAGTCCGGCGCAAGCCGCACTTCCAGATTGAGGCTCGCCAGTTCCTGCTTTACCCGCTCCGCGATCAGATCGCGCAACGTAACAACCGGAGTGCTGAATTGAAGTTCACCGGCGGCTTCAAGCTCGCCCGACGTAGTCTCGTCGACCACACGTACTGCGATCAAGGGATGGATCTCCTTTTGATCGACTATCGGTGGAAACCCGTCTGGAATTTATGGTACGTTTTTCGCCTTCCGCGAAATCTCGACGATCGTGCGCGTACCCGCCTCGTCCGGCAGATCATAGCGAAACACCACCTGCATGCGAAGTTGGCGTTTCCTCGCTTCCGGCAGCGCTTCGGCGATTTCGGTTTCGGCATCGGGACCCTTGTACAGCAACGCGCGGCTCCCTGCGTGCACCGCGGGCGCGAAGTAGCCAGCCGCTCTCGCCAATGGCGCAACGGCGCGTGCCGTCACCACATCCACACGCTGGCCGCGAAGCCACTCCTCGGCCCGCCTCGCATACACCCGCACGTTCGCCAACTGCAATTCCGCTACTACCGTTTCCACAAAGCGAGTTTTCTTCTGCGTCGATTCGAGCAGCGTGAACCGCACATGCGGCAGCGCGATCGCGAGCGGAATGCCCGGAAATCCGGCGCCGGTGCCCGCGTCCACTACATCCACCACGCCCGCGAACAACTGCCACGGGATCAGCGAGTCACATATGTGTTTAATGGCGGCGTCACGCTCCCCGGAGATCCGGGTCAGGTTGAACTGCTGATTGGCGGCCTCAATCAGTTCCAGATGCCGCGCGGTCTTCGCGATGCACTCGTCGCGATTGGGCACCGATGCGGGCAGCAGTTCAGAGAGTTCGGACTGGAAGGACACACTTCTATCTTCGCATCGCCCGGCGCGTGTCTTCCGATTTATTGCTTGCCATACCAGCCGCGATCCCATGGGAACGCGAAGGTAGGCCTGCTTGCGTATCGTGCCATCTTCAGGTCGAACTGCGCGCCACTGCCCGGATCGAGACGCACTGTGAACACCGGGCCGCTGAACGTGGTCGTCTTGCCACCCGTTGTCACCGCCTCGAAGCGATGTTCGCCGTAGCCACCGGCCTGCACAACCACCTCACGTGCCGCCACCGGATTCGTGTTGACCAGCGTCAAAGTCGCGCCATCCGCCGAGAGCCTGCTGACCAGCGCGCCGACATCGTCCGGCAGACCTGCCCGCCGCTTTACGGGATCGAAGTACCGGAAGCGGCTATGCAACACCCAAATGCGCCCGCGCGAGAAATAGCCGCCCAGCGCGAGATTCGTCAATCCATTCGTGGTCGCCGGATTCAGATCCAGCAGATAGTCCGCAAGCCGCGTGTCCGCGGTGGTCTGATCCGTGCGAATCATCTCCATTTTGCGCCGGATGCGCGCGAGGTCGGCTCGCAGAGCCTGCTCCGGAAAATCGGGGATCTTGCCTTCCAGATACCCAAGCCACGTCGATGTGCGATCCGATTCGCTGTAGCCATCGCGTCCGCTCGATGGTTCGAACTTCGCCGCTACGGGAATGCGATCCATGTCCTTGCGATCCATGGACCACATGTAGATCTCCATGAGACGGTCCGTGTTCAGCTTGTTCGTGTAGTGATACCAACTGGGCGCTCCGTTGTACTTGTAGCCCTTCGGATCACCATACATCTGCGGCAGCAGCGTCTGCCCGTTCTCGATCTTCTTCTGCGCATAGACGAGATCCATCTGCCGGCGCAGCACGTTCACGAAGGACTGGTCGCCGCTTGCGAGAAGGGCATTGCCGAATCCCGGCCACGAGCCGTCGGTGAAATAGTTGCGATGCGCGATCTGCTCCAGTTCGCCATCGAAGATGGTGAAGTTCCAGCCATAGGTGCCCTTCCACCACTGGCCGTTGTACTCGCCGCCGGGCTTGCCGTTCAGGCCGACGTTCGATGGAATCATTCCGCCCGACTGCTCCGTGCGCTGCTTCCATGCGGTGGAGTAGTCGACCACATATTGCCGGTACTTCTCGTCACCCGTCAGCATGTAGGCGTTGAGATTGAGGATGGTGGATGAGAGGTTGAGTGAGTTGTCGCCGATGCTATCGAGATACTCGTCGCAATGCGCGAGCATCTTCTTGTAGTGCGCCTCCAGATCGAGCATCTTGCCTCTGCCGGCAGGATTGTGGAGCAGATGGAAGATGCCAGGCACCGGATCGCCGACCCAATCGTAAGTGGTCGCCTTGCGCAGCATCGGACCCTTGCTGCCCGTCCAGATGCTTTTCAGAACTTTGTTCACCGGATCGTAGTTCGGCGCATCGGGATCCTCGCCGTTGTACATCGCCGCAAAGCGCGTGGTGCGCTGGCGGTACAACTCATCGTTCGGATCGGAGAGTCCCTGCAGCAGAAACGCGCGCATGCCTTCGCCTGTGTGGAACCAGTCGGACTGCGTGATGAACTCGCGATGATAGGAGCCGTTCGCGGCCAACGTGGTGAGCTTGGTGCGGATTTCGTTGTACTGGTTCCAGTGCCCTTCCTGAGCCTTCTTGAACAGACGCAGCACGTTGTCCGATCCGCCAAGCGCGTGCAGCAATGTCCAGTTCCAGTAGGTTTCAATGGCATCATCCGGCCCGTCCAGCGTGCCCCATCGCGGAGTATGCAGCAGATAGCCCCGGTCATCCACGAAGCGCTCGGCAAAGCGTTCCACGGCGATCGAGTTGTATCGGAGGATCTCGCGTTCGAGCAGTGCCCACGATGGCGCTGGCATCGGCGTCTTCACGTAAATCGTCAGTTCCTGGCGCACGGTTTGAGCCGTCGCGGGGACGATGGAACACAACAGGATGAGAAGCGTTTTCATCGGAGTGGTAAACACGATATCAGCTTTCGAATCGCGAAGCGACAGCGCTACCGGACTGTCGCTTCGCAAGTTGCTTGGCGTAGCACTCTGCATATGGCGCAAACCGCTACGTTGGAGGCAGGGGCACTCCGGCCTCCCCATGGGGTCCGTTGTCTCAGCGGACTCCCTGACGGTTTCCAATCCGAAAAAGCACTATCCAGAGGTGAGAGAGACGGCACGCAGGCTGCTTGTGTGGGGTCACATCATGAGTGCCTGTTAGCCTCGTATTCCGGGCTCCTAGCCTAACAAGGGAGGCCCCCGGCTCTGCCGGGGTGGCAGTAGAAGTTTGACCTTTCCAGGAGTCCATCGGGACACTCCGAAGCGTGAGCCGCCAAGCACACGAAAAGGAGAATTCCCGATGGACACCTACCAAAAGCCGCGATTGATGACCGTACTCACCAAAACAGTCCCTCGCTTCTTGAGTTTACTCCGGCTGAGCATTTGAGCCGGTCAATCTTCTACCCCCGAATCAAAACCGCGCTGGTTTCGGCATCTTTAGACCGAGCGCCTGAACGACCTTGAGGACACGGGCCGGGCGAAGCTGGCACTCTCGTACTCCGTAGCCTCGTAGCGCTGGATCTGTTGAGTTTTGACGCCGAGCCGGTGGGCTAGGACTTCCTGCGTCATTCCCGAAGCGATGCGGGCGCGGATCAGGTCTTTGGCAAATCCTCCACGGCCTCAAGGACGAGTTCCTTGCTCTCGCCCATCTGCAAACGCACGTAGGTGTCGATCTGCTCTTGGAGTTCCTGCAATTGACTCTCGGCGGCGTCGCGTTGGGCCTGCCAGAGCCGAGGCGCAATATTCGATGGGCGTTCCTGCCGGGCGAGTTCGGCGACGGCTTCCCTGAAACGCCGGGCTTGGGCCTTCGTGATCCGGTATTGCTTCTCGTTCTTGATCATCGCTTCCTACTTCCTCGCAGCCTAATCGCCACAATGCCCTTCGGTCCGCCGGTCAGCTTGTTCACCTGGAAAAATTCGACGAACGCTCTTCCGGTCGCACCCTCCGGCAACTGCGCCGGGAAGAACTCTCCAAGGAATCGCCGATTCTGCGCCGCGCGGTCTTGCGTGAAGTCCCAGAACACCGGAGCGACCGCATCTTCGTCCACATTCTGAATGTCCCAGCATGCGTCGAAATCCCGGGCTGCTCCTTGGTGGTGCCAAAACTGCCATCCAGATAGACGAGCCGGCATCCGGCTCTCCGCAGCAATTCGCAGGCTCCGCGGAATCCGGCCAGCAGTCGCTCTCGCCTGGGATTGAACGCCAAGCGCTTCTCGATCTCGGCCTAGGTTGCGAGAGGTATGCCGGACGGCAAGTCGCCGTTGGTCGACCATTCTGGAATCACTGTATCAACACCACGATTGTGATGTATTGGGTAACGCTACGCTTATCCCCGCAAGCGGCGCGTGTTGCGTTTCGAGCGCGAAGTCAGCAAGCGCTGAACGCCTGCCACGCCCTCGCCAATGGCTGGAGCGAGGCGACGCTGGCTTGATTCATGATGCGGGAAGGATCGGCATCCGTCAAACTTTCTTGGTCCTCAGCGGCACTGCCCGGGGGATGCTCAATCACCACACTCCCGCAACGCAATCTCCTTTGTTTGCAACGCCGGTCGCCCAATCCACCCAGATCTCCCAAACCCGCATGCTACCGTCGGATCGGAGACACCCTCTCCGCATCTCGATAAGGAGAATTTCCATGGAAAATCACTCGACTTCCGCCGCAAAACTCGCGGCGAACGCCGCAAATGCACAGAAATCTACCGGACCCACCTCCGCCGAAGGCAAGGAAAAGGTCTCCCAGAACGCCCGCAAGCACGGCCTCTCCGGCGCGAAGTTCTTCTGCCCGCAACACCTGCGTCCCCTCCTCGCTGAAATCGAACAGGAATACCGCCAGTCCATCCGTCCCGTCGGATTCCTCGAAGAAGACACCCTCATCCAACTCCGCAACTCTCGTTTCAACATGGAGCGCGCGCAGATCCTCATGGAAGAACTCGGCAGTGAAGCCGACTCCCGTGGTGTCGACCCGCTCGCAGATCCAGCCACCCGCAAGGACTACCTTCTCTATCAGCGCTACTTCAATCAGAACCGCGCCGGCATGCAAGCCTCCCTCCGCGAACTCCGCAAACTCCAGTCCGAGCGCACCCTCCGCGAGCAGCACCACGCCCACGAACACCACCCAGGTCTCGCCGACTTCGGCCCCACCATGCGGCTCTATCACCAGCACATGCGCAACAAGCAGAAGCAGCAGCAAGCCCAGGCCCAACAGGCGTTTCACGCGATGCTCCACCAGCCGCTGCCCGGCGAGCCCGGCTACCGCGCCGATCTTGACCCCGCTAACCAAACAAACCCACGCCACGCGAGCGCCGCCTGAAAACGGCACAAGAGAAACCATTCCGAGGAGAAAAAATACGAATCGAATCTGCAAAAACACGCCGATCGCGCAGCGAATAGCCGGCGCCTCACCGCCCCAATCGCGAGAAGTGTCTCTCGGCGATCGCCGTCTGGAACCACCGCCAGGATTGGCGCTACAATCTCAACAGGTGCGGTCTTTGTCGACCTCTTCTTCCATAGGACGACCGATGACCTTATTGCTGGCACTTCTGGCGGGCATTCTCCCCGCACAACCCAACGCGAACGCAATTCAAGGAAGATGGCACGCCACGGTTCGCAATCCCGCGGGCGACGAAGTGGCCTTCCAGTTGGAACTGCGCAAGACCCGCAACGGTTGGCAAGGCACGCTGATCAATGGCCAGGATCGCAACGCTTCCACCAGTGGCACCTTCGACGGTGCGAAACTGCGCCTTCACTTCGACTACTGGGACGCGGTTCTCGATGCGGCGCTCGACAAGAATCAGTGGCAGGGCAGCTTCACCCGCACCTACCGGAAAACCACGCTGGTTCGCAAGTTCATGGCGCAGCGCGAGCCGATCTTCAAGCTCTCCGGCAAGCCTACCGTGAATCTCACCGGCGAATGGCTGCTCGACGTCAATGACGACGGGAAAGTGAGCACTTATCGCGCCGTGCTGAAGCAGCAGAATGAAAAGCTGGAAGGCATTCTCCTGCACGTGACGGGCGATTCGGGAGCGCTCACCGGATATGTCGAGGACAACTACGCAGTGCTGAGCCGATTTGACGGCATTCGCGCCACTCTCTTGAAACTGCGAGTGAGCGACGGCGATTCGATCACTGGCACCATGGACTCGTCCAAGAAAGTGTCCGGACGGCGTGCTCCTGCCGCCGTGGGCGACGAATCGTTCACGGTCACCCGCATGCGCAATCCCTCCGAACCCTTGCGATTCTCGTTTCCCGACCTCGCCGGCAAGCCTGTCGCATCCACGGATGAGCGGTTTCGAGGCAAAGCCTTGCTGGTCACCATCATGGGAAGCTGGTGTCCGAACTGCCACGACGAAGCGGTCTTCCTGATCGAGTTGTACGAAAAGTTTCGTGGACGTGGCCTGGAGATCGTCGCTCTGGGATTCGAGTACACGGGTGACGCGCCTCGCGACGTTCGCCAGTTGAAGATCTTCGCTCAACGGTATCGGGTGCCCTACCCGGTTCTCTATGCCGGCGCGACGGAGGACGCCGAGAAGACGCTCCTGCAGATCGAGGGCTTCGGCTCCTATCCAACCACGATTCTCACGGGCCGCGACGGCAAGGTCCGCCTGATTCACACAGGCTTTGATGGACCCGCTACCGGCGCCAGGTTCATGCAGTTGAAACGCGAAATCACCGCAGCGGTCGAGCAGGCGCTCGGGCAGTAGGGCGAGGTACCGCGCCGTTCGACGCCACCGCCTATGCCACCGATAAAAAACTTCTATTTCAATCATGCTGCGTGCGCGTGCCATACTTCATGCGGATGAGCATACGAGTCGCGCTCCATCATCAGACAACCTACGAATATGATCGGCTCGTTGGGCTGTCCCCTCAAATCGTGCGCTTGCGCCCCGCTCCGCATGCGCGCACGCCCATCCTCAGCTACTCGCTCAAGGTCGAGCCAAAAACCCACTTCCTCAACTGGCAGCAGGATCCGCAAGGCAACTTCCTCGCCCGGTTTGTGTTTCCCGAAAAGACCACGCGATTCCAGGTCACCGTGGATCTGCTCGCCGAAATGACGGTGATCAACCCGTTCGACTTCTTCTTGGATGAGGCGGCCGAGACCTTTCCGTTCCGTTACGAGGATTGGCTCACCAGCGAATTGCGCCCGTTCCTGGAGCGCGCCGAGCCAGGCCCGTTGCTCAGTGCCTTCATCGATTCGATTGATCGCAGCGAGACGCACACCACAAACTTCCTGGTGAACCTCAATCAGCGCGTGCAAAAGGAGATTCGCTATCTCATCCGCATGGAGCCCGGTGTGCAAAGTGCGGAGCAGACGCTTTCTCTGCGCAGCGGCTCGTGCCGCGACACGGGATGGCTGTTGGTTCAGGTTCTGCGCAACCTCGGTCTTGCCGCACGCTTCGTATCCGGCTATCTGATCCAACTCGTGGCCGACGAGAAACCGCTCGATGGTCCCGCGGGACCGAGTGCCGACTTCACCGATCTCCACGCTTGGTGCGAAGTGTATCTGCCGGGCGCGGGCTGGGTTGGCCTCGACCCGACCTCGGGCCTGTTCGCCGGTGAGGGCCACATCCCCCTTGCCGCCTCGCCTGAGCCGCTGTCCGCCGCGCCCATCACCGGCAGCGTCGACATGTGCGAAACCAGCTTCGCGCATGAGATGAAGGTCACGCGGATCGTCGAATCACCGCGCGTCACCAAGCCCTACACCGATGATCAATGGGCGCAGATTCTCGATTGCGGCGACAAGGTGGACGAAGAGCTTCGCGCCGGCGATGTGCGCCTCACCATGGGCGGTGAACCCACTTTCGTCTCCATCGACGACATGGACGGCGAAGAGTGGAACACCGCCGCGATGGGCCCGGATAAGCGTCGGATTGCGGGCGATCTGATTGCACGCCTGCGCAACCGGTTCGCGCAGGGGGCCTTGCTGCATTACGGGCAAGGCAAGTGGTACCCGGGCGAATCGCTGCCCCGATGGGCGTTGACATGCTACTGGCGTGCCGATGGCGTGCCCATGTGGAACGATCCGCAACTCGCCGCGGAGCCCGGCAGGAACTACGGATTCGGCGCCGCCGAAGCACAGCGATTCGCGGAGGAACTTGCGGCGCGCCTCGGTGTGCGCGGTGACTATGTCATCACCGCGTTCGAGGATCCCCTCACCCACATTCACAAGGAGCGCCAGCTTCCCATCAACGTGAACCCCGTGGACAACAAGCTCAACGATCCCGAAGAGCGTGAGCGCATGCGGCGCGTGTTCGAACGCGGCATCGAGACTCCGGCCGGATTCGTGCTTCCACTGCAGCGCATCTGGCGGCCTAATGGGCCAGCATGGCAAACCGGTCTGTGGATGCTGCGGTCACGGCATCTGTATCTGCTTCCCGGTGATTCGCCGATCGGATTGCGCTTGCCGCTTCCCAGTCTCCCCTGGGCCACCGAAGGCGAACAGCCGCAGGTCTGGACCGTCGATCCGATGACCAACTTGCCGCCATTGCCAGTGCCCCAGCGCACGCATCGCGCTTTGTCCGCGGCTGCGCGTGGCAAGCGCCAAATCGTTACGGAACAACGCCTCGGCAAGCCGGTTCCAGGGCCTGGCGGTCCCTGGCGTTTTGGAGATAGCGTGTCGATCGAAGGCTCGGTTGAGGCTTCGGATCTGGAGGGTACAGAGCCTGAGCGGACCGAAAGGATCCCCAGAATGGGTGAGTCCGCCAACTGGGTCATGCGAACCGCGCTTGCCGTGGAGCCTCGCGAGGGGAGGCTCCACGTGTTTATGCCGCCCGTGGCAAGTACGGAAGACTACGTCGAGTTGCTCGCCATCATTGAAGACACAGCCGGTGCGCTGGACATGCCGGTGATGATCGAGGGCTACACGCCGCCACCTGATAGCCGCATCAAGCAGTTTAAGGTCACTCCCGATCCCGGTGTCATCGAGGTCAACGTGCAGCCGGCCGCGTCCTGGCCTGAGTTGGTGCACAACACCACCGCGCTCTATGAGGAAGCACGGCAATCGCGGTTGGGCACCGAGAAGTTCATGCTCGATGGACGGCACAGCGGCACGGGTGGCGGGAATCATCTTGTGCTCGGCGGCCCTACACCCGCCGACAGCCCGTTTCTACGGCGTCCCGATGTGTTGCGCAGTCTCATCGGGTACTGGCTGAATCATCCCTCGCTTTCGTATCTCTTCTCCGGTCTCTTCGTTGGGCCGACCAGCCAGGCGCCGCGCGTCGACGAGACCCGCGCGGATTCCGTCTACGAACTCGAGATCGCGTTTCGAATGATCCCTGAGCCTGGCAATGGCTCGGTTCCGCCGTGGACCATCGATCGCATTCTCCGCAACCTCCTGGTCGATGTCACCGGCAACACGCACCGCGCGGAGTTCTGCATCGACAAGCTCTACTCGCCCGATACTTCAAGCGGGCGGCTGGGGCTGTTGGAGATGCGCGCCTTTGAGATGCCGCCGCACTCGCGCATGAGTCTCACCCAGCAACTGCTGCTGCGAACGCTCGTGGCATGGTTTTGGAAGCAGCCCTATCGCGCGCGGCTCACGCATTGGGGCACACGCCTGCACGATCAGTTCCTGCTGCCGCACTTCGTGCAAAGCGACTTTCGCGACGTCATCGGCGATCTCCGGCACGCCGGCTACGGCATTGATCTCGCCTGGTTCGCACCCCATCTCGAATTCCGTTTCCCGGCCATTGGGCGCGTGGAGTACGACGGCGTTGGCATCGAACTTCGTACGGCCATTGAGCCTTGGTACGTCCTCGGCGAAGAGCCGGCGGGTGGCGGCACGGCGCGCTATGTGGACTCATCCGTAGAGCGGGTACAGGTGCGGATCACAGGAGTGCACGGCGAACGCTACGTGGTTGCATGCAATGGGCGCCGCATTCCGTTGATCCCTGCGGGAGCCGCCGGCGAGTACGTTGCCGGAGTCCGCTATCGGGCATGGTGGCCGCCACGATGTCTGCATCCCACCGTGCCCGTCCACACACCACTCATCTTCGATGTGATCGACACCTGGTCCGGACGATCCATCGGCGGATGCACGTATCATGTGGCCCATCCCGGAGGCCGCCACTATGAGACGTTCCCCGTAAACGCGAACGAAGCGGAAGCACGCCGCGCGGCTCGCTTCTTTCCTTTCGGCCACACTCCGGGACCGATCCTTGTGCCACCGCGCGAAGAGAATCCACAGTTCCCCTGCACCCTGGACCTGAGGAGAGGCCGATGAAGCGCCCGACACTACCAGAGCCGGCCTGCGCAAACTTGCGCCGGGTCCAGGCCATAACGTCTACTGGTAGGAACGCACACCTGATTGGAGGCCTGGCAGATCTGCCGTGAGGGAACTACCAACGCAAGACCGGCCCGAACGCGAACAACTCGATTGGAACTACAAGACCATTCCCGGGCACTATGACGAAGTGCTCGGAGAATCGGGTATTCCGCGGCGGCACTGGCGCAGAATCGTAGCGGCGGTCAATCGCATGGGGCGGCGGCAATTCGGCCGGCGCTGGGACCACGGGCGTCAGCTCATCCAGAACAATGGCATCACCTACAACGTGTATGGCGATCCGCAAGGCAAGGACCGTCCGTGGCCTCTGGATCCGATTCCGCTGGTGATCTCGCCCAAGGAGTGGGCTTCGCTCGAAGCGGCCATCATTCAGCGCGCCACGTTGTTGAATCTCATCATGGCCGATCTTTACGGGTCGCAGCGCTTACTCAAAGACCTGCGTGTGCCGCCGGAACTGATCTATCACAACCATCTGTTTCATCGCGCATGTCATGGAGTGCCGGTGCCGGAGGGAGTCTATCTTCACAGCTATGCCGCCGACCTCGCACGCTCGCCCGATGGACAGTGGTGGGTGCTCGCCGATCGTACGCAGACTCCGTCGGGCTCGGGCTACGCGCTGGAGAATCGCATGGTGAGTGCGCAGACGCTGCCTGAAGTGTTTCGCCGGGCGCATGTGCGCATGCTGGCGCGCTACTTTCAGTCCTATCGTGACGGCTTGCTGTCCCTTGTCCAGACGCGGCGTGACAATCCGCGCGTGGTTCTGTTGACTCCGGGCCCCTATAACGAGACCTTCTTTGAACACGCCTATCTTGCGAAGTATCTCGGCTACACCCTGGTGGAAGGTGCGGACCTGACGGTGCGTGACAATCGCGTCTTTCTCAAGACGCTGGGTGGACTCGTGCCCGTGGACCTGATTCTGCGGCGCCAAGACGATGCTTATTGTGATCCGCTCGAACTGCGCGGCGATTCGCTGCTCGGCGTGCCGGGTCTTTTGCAGGCTGTGCGCGCGGGCAATGTTGTGGTCGCCAATGCACTGGGCAGCGGCGTCACAGAGACTCCCGCGCACGTCGGATTTCTACCTGGATTGTCGCGGCAATTGCTCGGCGAGGATTTGAAACTGCCATCGGTCGCGACGTGGTGGTGTGGTCAGGAAGAACCGCGCCGCTATGTGAAGGAGCATCTCGACGATCTCGTGATCAAGCCCGCCTTCCCGAAGCTCGGTCTGCATCCCGTGTTCGCGGCATCACTCTCGGCGGGAGAGCGCGACGCTTTCCTGCGCGAGATGGAGCAACGTCCGTGGGACTACGTCGCGCAGGAGCGGGTGGCACTGTCCACCGCGCCCGTTTGGACGGACCAGGGATTGGTGCCGCGCCATGTAGTTTTGCGTGTGTTCGCGGCATGGTCGAACGGTTCCTACATGGTGATGCCGGGAGGACTCACGCGCATCTCGAATACCGCCGACTCGCTGGTGGTCTCCATGCAGCGCGGAGGCGGCAGCAAAGACACTTGGGTGCTGACCACAGAGGACGAGGAGCCTTTCAGCCTGGTGCAGCCCGCGCGGCATCCGATCGACGTGAATCGCACGGCAGACCTTCCCAGCCGCGTTGCCGATAACCTGTACTGGCTTGGCCGTTACATCGAACGTGTGGAATCGATGTCGCGCATCGCACGGGCGCTCCTGCCCGCGCTCTCCGGCGAAGGCGATCTTGGCAGTTCCATTTCCACCGAAGCGGGTCTGCGGATTCTCGCGGGTCTGCGCTACTTGCCCATGGAGATGGTGCAGGTCTCACCGACGGAGCAACGCCGCTGGCTGGAGAAGACGCTCACTTCCATGGTGTTCGATCAGAATCGTACGACGGGGCTGGGCTGGAATGTGAATCAGGTGCGGCGCGTTGCGTGGCAGTTGAAAGAGCGCCTTTCCTCAGACACGTGGCGCATCCTGAACCGCCTGGATCAGGACTTCCCGCAGCAACGGCCACCCGGCGCGGGACAGCGTGTCATCCTCGAGCGCAATCTTCTCGACGGCGCCATCCTCACGCTCTCCGCCTTCGCAGGTCTCGCGATGGAGAGCATGACGCGAGGCCATGGTTGGCGCTTCCTGGATATCGGGCGCCGGATTGAACGTGCAGTGCAGATGATTGGCTTGCTGCGCTACGGACTTGGACCATCCTCCACCGAAGAAGAAGCGCAGAGCCTCGAGACTCTGCTCCACGTCGCCGACAGTTCCATCACCTACCGCACGCGCTATTACACGCTGATCCAGCCCGGCCTGGTGTTGGACCTCCTGCTTGCCGACGAGGCGAATCCGCGTTCCATTGCCTTCCAGATGGCGACCCTTTCCGATCACGTCGACAAATTGCCCTCCCCGGAGCCGAGTGTGCGGCATCCGCTGGAAGCGAAGCTCATCCTGAAGGCTCTGACCGCGATCCGGCTGGCCAATCCCGAAGAGCTCGCCGAAGCCGATGAGGACGGCATGCGTCCCGCTCTCGGCGAGTTTCTCGAGACCGTCCGGCAGGATCTGGAAGGTCTCTCCGACGCTCTCACCAGCCGCTACCTGAGCCATGCGGTTTCGTCGAAGTTGATGGCGTCCGCATAGAGGCGACATGCTGTATCGAGCAAGCCACATCACCCGTTACTACTACGCAGATGCTGTCGCCACCTGTCACAACGAAGTCCGGTTGAGGCCGCGCAGCGCTCCCTATCAAAAGGTGCAGAGCTTCCGGCTGGCAGTGTCTCCCGCCGCCGACAGTTCCGCCGATCGCAAGGACTACTTCGGCAATGAAGTGCGGTACTTCTGCGTGCTGGAGGCACACGCCCAGTTGGCCATCACCGCAACCAGCGTTGTGGAAGTGGCCAAGCGCGAACTGCCGGAGCCGCTTTCCACCGCGCCATGGGAGTCCGTGCGCAGTCATGTTCGTGAGGTGACTGACGTGGAAGCGCTGCGGGCGTTTGAGTTCACCTCGGAATCCCCGTTCGTACCCGTTGGTCAGGATCTCGGCGAATACGCCCGCGTGTCGTTTGCCGCGGAACGTCCCGTACTGGAAGCGGCCGCCGACCTCTCCAGCCGCATTCATCGCGAGTTCAAGTATCTGCCGAGTTCCACTACCATCGACACCACGGTCGCGGAGGTGTTTCGCAGCCGCCAAGGTGTGTGCCAGGACTTCGCGCATGTCATGATCGCGATGCTGCGCTCCCTGGGACTGCCTGCGCGCTATGTGAGCGGCTATCTGAGAAGCGGTGCCCAATACACAGGTGCGGAGGCGTCGCACGCCTGGGTGTCGCTGTTCGTGCCGGGCTCAGGATGGATTGACCTCGATCCAACAAACAACGTGCTGCCACGCGATGGCCACATCACGCTGGCGTGGGGCCGCGACTACGGCGATGTCACTCCCGTGAAGGGCGTGACTCTCGGTGGTGGTGAGCATTGTGTCTCCGTGGAAGTGCGGGTCGTGCCTGTGGAGCAGCAGCAGAGCCAGGCCGCTCATTAGAATTCGAACACCGCGAAGACCGGATAGTGATCGGAGGGGTAGCGCCCCGCCTCATTGTAAGTGACCGTCTCGGCTTCCAATACCTGAAACGGGCCGCGATACAGGATCCAATCAATGCGCCGTCCCGTAGTGTCGCCCTTGAATCCGCTCCATGTGCCTTCCTGCCCGATCTTGCGCGCCGCGGTCAGCCACGCGTCCTTCAGATTCCCCGCGAGCGCCTTGTAAGGATCCGACTCAACCGCCGGAGTGTTGAAATCTCCCGTGAGGATCAATGGCGTGCTTCCGGGCAGCTTCGCAATTCGCTCGGCGATCAACTTTGCTGAGTTCAGCCGTGCTTCGTTCCCGTTGGCCGTGTGATGGAAGTGCGTGTTGTAGAAGTAGAACCGCTGACCTGTCGCGCGGATCTCAAATAGCGCCCATGTCACCATGCGGGGCAGCGTTGCGCCCCACGCCTGGCTGCCGGCAACTTCGGGCGTGTCGGATAGCCAGAAGTTTCCCGCTTCAATCACGCGCAGCTTACTTCGTTTGTAGAACACGCCCATGTGTTCGTCTTCGCGATTGCCTCTGCGGCTGTTGCCGAACCAGTCGTAGTCCGTGAGGTTCTCCACAATGTACTGGCCTTGCGAGTAGAACAGCTCCTGCGTGCCGAACACGTCGGGGTTCTTCAGGCGAATGGCGCGGATCAGGATGTCCTGGCGCACCTCCCACCGGTCTGGCCCGTCGCCTTTCGCGGGATAGCGGACATTGAACGTCATCACGCGCAGCACTTCGCATGCCGCGATGGAAGGCAGCAACAAGGAGGCGATCAGGAAAACAATGCGAGTCAACACACATCCCCTTTACTTGGAAAATCCGAACGACCTTGATTGTACATCCCGCGTGCCCGGGCATAATTGAGGAATGCCATCGCAACTCGAAGTCCGAATGGCGGATCTCCGCGACCTGGACCATGTGGTACCGCTGTTTGATGCTTACCGTCAGTTCTATCGCCAGCCAAGTGACCTTGAAGGCGCGCGCGAATTCCTTCGGCAGCGGATGGAAGCGAAGCAATCGGTGATTTTCATCGCCATGGATGCAAGCCAAGCCATCGGCTTCACACAGCTCTATCCGAGCTTCACGTCCTCGGCGATGAAGCGCATGTTCATTCTCAACGACCTTTTCGTTACGCCCGATGCGCGGCGCAAAGGTGTGGGTACGGCTCTCCTCCGTCAGGCTGCGCAATTCGCGAAGCAGGAGGGTGCGGTCCGAATGGTGCTTTCCACCGAGTCCTCGAACACCACGGCGCAAGCCCTCTATGAGCGCGAAGGCTGGACGCGGAACCTCACATTCCGCACCTACAACCTCGCGCTCTAACGATAGCCAAAAAGATAAGAAGTTTTTGGCTGCACTCAGCGGTCAGCGCTCGGCTTTCAGCTTCTGATCCGCGCGTCGCGCTCCTCTCGCAACAACGAATAGACACACGCCCGTCGGTGTGGACGCACGGAGAAATTGTGAGAGACCGATTCTCAGATTTGGCGGGCTGGATTCTAACGCTATGCCCGCATCTTCTTGAACGAAGCAAGGCACTTCTCCACGCTCTCGAATTCGGAGAACGCGCTGCCTTCCTGTTCGATGAGGTAATACTCGATGCCGCCCACCTTCTCGGCCGCTTCGAAGATCTGCTTCCACGGTGCGCTGCCTTCGCCGAAGAGAACCTTGTATCCCTTGCCCGGATCGGATGACCACTCCTTCACGTGAATGCAAGTGATGCGGCCGGGGTTCTTCTTGATCCACGCCACCGGATCCTGGCCCGCTTCCACGCAGGTGCCGACGTCAAGCTGCAGGATCACGCTCTTGTCGGTGTTGGCCGCGAGCACTTCCATCGGCAACTTGCCTTCGAGAGCACGAAATTCCACCTGATGATTGTGGAAGCCGGCGCGCATGCCAAGCGGCTTCAACTTCTCGGCGCCCGCATTGAGACGATCGGCCACACCCTTCCATCCATCCAGGTTCGCGACCTTGCCGGCGCTGGCCATGATGATGTGCTTGCTGCCGATGATCTGATTGAGCTCGATCGCCTTGCCGATGCTCTCCGGCGAAAACGAACGCGCGCCGTTGTGCGTCGACCAGCACTTCACGTTGAGATCGTCGAGCACTTTGCGGACTTCCTTGGCCTGATCCACGGACCATTCCATATAGGGCGAGTAAAACTCCACGCCCTGGTAGCCCATCTTCGCGACGGTCTTCACCGCGCCGATCATGTCCTTCTTCATCTCACCGCGAACGGAGTAGAGTTCCACTCCCACGGGGATCTTCTTGAACTTGGCGGAAAGCGGCAGGGCCATCGCCGCGCTGGCCGCCAGAAAATGACGTCGATTCAATTGCGACATAGAGGAAACCTATCTTCTACTTTATCAATCGCCGAAGGGCAGGGAACTGGTCAACGTTCGAAGCGGTAGCCTTCTCCACGCACCGTCAGGATGTGTTGCGGACGCTGCGGATCTTCTTCCAGTTTCTGCCGCAGCCATGCCACATGGACGTCGACGGTGCGAGGCGTGATGAAGGGTTGCTGGCTCCAAACGTGTGTCAACAAGCGCTCGCGCGAGAGCACCTGCCCGCGATGATCGACGAAGTACCGCAGCAACTGCATCTCCTTCGCCGCAAGGTTGAGGGGCTCTCCGTGCTTCTGCACGGTGTTCTTGACGAAGTCCACGATGACGCCGCCGAATTCGATCTTCATCACCGGCGTGAGCGTTTCTTTGTGCACACGCCGCAGCAGCGCGGACACCCTTGCCAGCAGTTCCTTCGGATCGAAGGGCTTGATGAGGTAATCGTCGGCGCCGATGCGCAATCCTTCCACGCGGTCGTCCACCTGGGTGCGCGCGGTCAGCATCAGGATCGCTCCATCGAAGCCCTGTTGCCGCATGGCATGGCAGATTTCAAAGCCGTTCATGCCAGGCAGCATGACATCCAGGATGAGAAGATCGAAGCGTTCCTCCGTAGCTTTGCGCAGGCCGGATCTTCCTTCGCTTGCGACCTCCACCGAGTAGCCCTCGGCCTCCAACAGGTCGGACACAACCAGTTGCAGACCCGGCTCATCTTCAACCATCAGTATGCGCGAACTCATCGTATTGCTCCGTGGAAGCAGCAGGCAGCCGCACTACAAACTCCGCGCCTGTTCCCATGCGGTTCCGGACACTCACGGTTCCTTTGTGAGCTTCGGCAATCTCGCGGATTAGACTCAAGCCCAGGCCAGTGCCGCGCACGTGATCGGCACGTGCATTCCTTCCACGGTAGAACGGTTCGAAGATCTGGTTCAACTCTTCTTCCGGAATGCCGGGCCCGCGATCACTGACGCGCACTTCCAGCGTCGGCTGCTTCTCGGTGTTCTGAAGGTCGGCCGCGATGCCGATCCATCCGCCCGAACCACCATGACGGGCTGCGTTGGTGATGAGATTCTGAAACGCACGCCGCAACGCAACCGGATCGCCCATGACGGGAGGCAGATCCCGCGGCACTTGCAGATCAACCGTGCAGTGTGCGGCGGTCACTTCGGGCGACGCACTCTCCACGGCTTCCGGCAGCAGTTTGCCCAACCACACAGGCTTCGCTTCCACCGTCGCATTGCCGCGCCGAATCGCAGTGAACGCCAGCACCTGCTCCACAATGCCCGTGAGCAACTCGGCATGTTCCACGATCAGCCCGCCGTACTTCTGGAGTTGCTTTGGTTCCCGCACGACCCCGTTCAGCAGATTGTGTCCCGCTCCGCGTATCACGGTGAGTGGTGTGCGCAACTCATGGGAGATGCCGGCGACGAAGTTGAGTTGCATCTCTGCCAAACGGCGTGATTGCCGGGTGGACCGGATGATCGCGAAGCCTGCGATGAGGATCAGACAGAGCAGGGAAAACGAGACTAACAGATTGCGCACTCGTGCTCCGGCGACCACGGCGTCCAGCGATCCCGAGCGGTGCCGGGCCGCGATGGTCCAGCGTCCGGCGAAACCCGGCATCGGTGGGGGTTCCGGCGCGCGTGCCTGACCTCCGGCGGCACGCAAGGCCCCGGGTCGAAAGTAGACCGGGCTGAAGACATTGATGCTCGAATCAGGGTTGGCGCCGATGCGCTGATCCTTGGGCAGCGTAGTGTAGATCACTTCCCCTGGCTCCGCTTGCGGAGGACGCGAAGGCTCGGTTCCGGGGGGACCACCTTCGCTCTCGCGTCTCGGATACTCGCGGACGAAGACCTCGACATCAAAATCGGGCTCCGTGGCTGTATTCAGGTGGCGTCGCACGAGTTCCGGAAGCCAGCGCGTGCGCACGAAATCGAGGCTTACTTCCAGAATGACCCAACCTGCTTCGCGGCCGTTGGGACCAAACACGGGCATCTCAATCACGTTCGGTCCCGCATCGGTCCACCGCGGGCCGCCTCTCCGGCGAAAGGCATCGCGAGGCGGTCCAGGACCTGGCTCTCCACGTGGTGACGGATCGACCATCGCCCGCCTGCGCATCATCCCTGCGAGCGGCTCCCACGCCGATGGCCACTCGATGGGCTTGAGCCGCTTCGACATCAGGTCAAACTCATGAAGCACCGTCTCGCCCTCGTTGGGGATCACCATCGCAATTCTTGAGAACATCGCGGATGGTGAGTTCTCCGCCCATCGCCGGTACCGGTCCGCGAATGCACTTTCGCGAACACTGGGCTCCATTTCCGATGCGGTCGGCTGGAGCCCGTTACAGGCGAAGTTGAGCTGGCGATGGAAGGCCGCGCCGAGTTGTGCGAGTTGCTGATCAAGCGAAGCCCGCAGCCTCGCGCGATCCGCTTTGCTCACGTCGCCGGTCCAACGGTACTGGAATACGGACAAGGTTGCACACAGCCCCACCAGAAGCCCAAGAAAGCCCCATTCGAGCCAGGCTTGCGGTATACGCTGTCTCACGTTGTTTGTCCCGTATCCGATAATACTCGTTCGATTACGCTCGTTGAACCCGCAGCCGCGCTAGAGGTTGCGTTCGCACTCCGGCCACCGTGGCCACTACGCCGTGGTCACCGAGGCGTCGGAGTCGACTGCTGCGCGAACGCTCCAAGCCCGATGCGCTGAAAAAACCGCCGCCGGTTTTCCTCGCGGAGTTGCGAATGAATCATCTTGCTGCTCATACACCATTAGATACGTTGCAGCGTCGTTTGTGCGTTAAGCGGTGTTAAGCGGAGGGATGCAGAGGGAAGCACGAAACCCAATAGGGATGCGGGTCCCGTGACGCGGTGTCACTTCGCGTAAGGTGCGCGCCCGGCCGGTGACACGGTCCAATCTCCTGGCGCCATCATGACTCCGGCAATCAATTCAGACCCCAATAGTGTCATCTCCTGACCTTGCCGCGAGACGCGATACAGCGTGTTCTCGTCCACCGTGTACCACTCGAGAAACTCATTCAGCCGGACATAGTTCTGATCGAGATTGAGGATCCTGCGATGCCGCGCAGAGTCAAACTGGATGCGCCGCCGCGCAGGCATATCGAGATGGAGCGCGAGGCGATCACCCGCACGCGCGGCGCCAACGCGAACGCCCGGAATCCAATGCGCCGGCCGCACTCCCTGGCTTTTCATGTAGGCATACAGGAGCGCCGTGCGATTGAAGTTGCCTTCGCCATACCAGTACTCCGCGTGGCCATCGGGCTTCTGCATTCCGAGCATCACCTTCATTTCGGAATCAATCCAGGCGAGCGCCTCCGGGACGGGTTCGCGATTCACCAGATACAGCGCGCTCTCGATGGAATCCGCGTATCCATCGAACGATCCCGGCGGCTCTTTGCCTTCCCACGTCCAGTTGCGATACTTCGGCAGATTGCGCAGCACATGACGCACAGCGTCGCGATACTTCGTTTCCCCGGTGGCCTGATAGAAGGTGTACATGGCGCCGTAGACGTAGCCCCAGTTGTCGGAGAGCCCTGTGTTCACAGGCTTCAAAGTGGCTGCGTCCACTTCGTTGTAGAGCATTCCATCGGCGTTTGCGGATGCAAGAATCCGCTCCAACATTCGCGCGATCACGGGGCGATAACGCGCCGCGCGTTCCTTGTTGAGGCGGTTCTCCATCACGTAGAGCAGCACCAGGCCGACCACCGTTTCGTTGCCGTGATCGCGAAGGCGTAAGCGCCCATCGCCGGTATGTTTCTCGAAGTCCCACTTGCTGCTTGGCACACCATGATTGCCGGGCAGCACTTCTTCGATGTAGGCATCGCCGATTCGCCGTGCCCACTCGAGAAAGCGCGCGTCGCCGGTCATTGCGACCAGACGCATCAGGGTCTGCAGATAGTCTCCGTTGAGTTCGGCATCCGACGCGGGCAGCTTTCCAAAGCGCGATTCTACAGGCGCACGCTGCAAGGCGTCAGCAGTCATATCGACCATGCGATAGAACCACGGCGTGCGGCCAAGATACTCGGTTACGGTGAGCAGGCCATCCTTTGCGTACTCGCCTGCGCCGAACAAACTCGGCGGACCCAGTTCGCGCGTCTCCAGATCAAGATTGCCAGGAATGGACTCCTGCACCGTGGTGTAGCGGATTTCGTTGCGAAGCATCTCCATCATGCGCCCGTGATAGAGATCGGGATCGGTGAGATGCGCGGTGAGAATCAGGTAAGGATAGAGATCCGCGCCGGAGTTGTGCGGTGTATAGAGACGCTTCGAACCCGGCGGCAGAGGCTTCCCGTCGCGCTCCGCAACACGATCGGGCAGCAACAGC
>JAEUQE010000829.1:263-762 GCA_016789785.1 Bryobacterales bacterium | reverse complement strand
AGGACAGCGATGCTCGCCTGCAGGCGAGCACCTTGATGACGGCAGAAATGGTTGGTCGCGAACGACTTGCCAAGGACCAAGGTTGGCGGTTCTCGGTGGTTGCCCGTCCCCCGGGTGCGAATGGCCTTCCCGGCGAAGGCGAGAAGCGCGCGATCACCGCCATCCGCCCGGTCGATTCGGTTCCGGTGCGCTGCATCGCGGTCGACTCCCCGAGCCACTTGTACCTGTGCGGTCGCGGCGGGATCCCGACCCACAACACCGAGATGGGCAACAACTGGATTGGTTACGTCATCCACCACGCCCCCGGTCCGATGATGGCCGTCTCGCCGACCGTGGACATGGCCAAGCGCAACTCGAAGCAGCGCATCGACCCGCTGATCGAGGAGTCGCCGGTCCTGGCCGAACTGATCGCGCCAGCAAGAAGCCGCGACGCCGGCAACACGATCCTGGCGAAGGAGTTCCGCGGTGGCGTGCTGGTGATGACCGGCGCCAACAGCGC
>JAEUQE010000829.1:0-253 GCA_016789785.1 Bryobacterales bacterium | reverse complement strand
ACCCGACCGACGTCGACGGCGAGGGCGACGCGATCTCGCTCGCCGAGGCGCGTACCCGCACCTTTGCACGCCGGAAGATCTTCATCGTCTCGACGCCGACGATCGCCGGCGCGAGCGCGATCGAACGCGAGTTCGAGGCCAGCGACCAGCGGCGTTACTTCCTGCCGTGCCCGCACTGCGGTCATCGGCAATGGTTGCGCTTCGAGCAACTGCGCTGGGACAAGGGGCAACCGGAAACCGCCGCATACATCTG
>JAEUQE010000828.1 GCA_016789785.1 Bryobacterales bacterium | reverse complement strand
ACAACCTCACTTCCTATCAGCCCAATCTGGACGCCATCAGCGAAGTGAAGATGATCACCAACAATGCTTCCGCCGAGTTTGGCAACTTCCAGGGCGGTATCGTGAACGTCACGATGAAGAGCGGCACCAACCAGTTCCACGGCACCGCGTTTGAGTTCCTACGCAATGAAAAACTCGACGCCCGCGGCTTCTTCCCGGCCACACGCGCGCCATCGAAGCAAAACGAATGGGGCGGCACCGTTGGCGGCCCCGTCGCCATTCCGAAGGTCTACAACGGCAAGGACAAGACCTTCTGGTTTTTCTCTTTTGACCAGTTCTATCGCCGTGGCGCTGGCCGGCCTCAACACGCTGCCCACCTCCAACATGGCGCGGGGCGATTTCAGTGAACTCGGCGCCAAGCTGATCTACGACCCCAACAGCGGCGCCACCGGCGCACGCACGCCGTTCCCGGGCAATCGCATTCCCTCGAACCGCTTCAGCGCTGTCTCCTCCAAAATGCTGCCGTTCATTCCCGCGCCAGAGTTGGCCGGCCTCGTGAATAACTCCATCGCCCCGCTCGGCAGCCCGCGCGCCGATGAACGCACCGCCGGTTTCAAGCTCGATCACCAGCTCACCAGCAAGACACGCCTGAGCGGCATGTATAACGACACCTTCCGGCCTTCCATCAAGAGCCCCGGCCCGTCGCGCCTGCTGCCCGTCGGCGGCGAAGCCGCTACGCTGATCCTGAACTACAATATGCAGAAGGTTCGCACGAATGTTCTC
>JAEUQE010000827.1 GCA_016789785.1 Bryobacterales bacterium | reverse complement strand
ACCAACGGCGCTCGAAATATGTGTCGGAAGCGTCGCATGAATTACGCACGCCGATGACCTCCATCAAAGGTTTCGTCGAGAACATGCTGGACGGCCTCACCGGTCAACTCTCAGAGCGGCAAGAGCACTATCTCCAGCGGGTGAAACACAATGTGGATCGACTCACACGAATCATCAATCAGCTGCTGGACTGGTCTCGCCTGGATGTCGGCCGGATCGAGATCAAGCCCGAATCACTGCACATCGATGAGTTCGTCCAGGATGTGGTGGAGAGCTTTCAGACACTCGCCGCGGAAAAATCCATCGTTCTCGAAGTGCTGTCCTGCGAACAGCCGATCACCGTGCGTGCCGACCGCGACAAGCTGGAGCAAATTCTTTGGAATCTGGTCGGTAACGCCATCAAATTCACTCCACCTTCAGGACATGTCTCAGTGAGCTGCAGCATCTGCGACGCGAGGTACGCCCAGATTACGGTGGCCGACACCGGCTGCGGAATTGCCCCCGACGAGTTACCCCATGTCTTTAATGAGTTCTCCAAGGTCGAATCAGCCATGCCCTCTTCGCAAGGGGCGCAACTCGGGCTCTTCATCACGAAGAGTCTGGTGGCCCTGCACGGCGGACAGATGTGTGTGGAAAGCCGGCTCGGTGTCGGAACTCAGTTCTACTTCACCTTGCCTCTCGACAACTCACCCGCATCGACGCCGTAGCAGGCTATGTAGTAGGGCGACAGCGTCCCCTCGGCTGTATCCGATCCGATAAACCC
>JAEUQE010000826.1 GCA_016789785.1 Bryobacterales bacterium | reverse complement strand
CCGAGCCCGATCCGCATCCCGCCCCCGCCGCCTCCGAATCCGAAACCGCCTCCCCCGCCTCCGTCAGACCTTCGATCTTCAAGGTCTTCGCTGTGTCCACCTTCCTGATTCCAGCGCATGGTTCTGTCAGAATGCCCTACTTTGTGCCACGGTGTCCAGGGGTGCCGCCGAGAGGTGCCGCCGCGTCCCGCGATGGTGTCTTCCTGTTGGCGCTCCGGTATCAGTGGGCAGGGATGGCGCCAACGGCCGCGGATTGCGAACGCTTCACGACAATGCCGCTTGAGCACTGTCTGGCGTTGCTGTGACCACCGGAGCATCGCGCCCCCAAAGGAAGTTTGAGAAAATAGAGGTTTCCCATGACTTCCACCGAAGCCCTTGCTGTCCCCCAATCCTACTTGGAAGACGCCTCAGGATACCTCGGCCGCGCCGATGCTTATTTCGCGCCTTCGAGTGAAGAGGAACTGCTCGATGTGCTGCGGCGCGCCCGCGAATCCAGCGCTCCGCTGACTATCGTTGGCGCGGGCACTGGTGTGGCCGGCGGACGCTGCGCGCATGGCGGCTGGGTCCTGTCGCTTGAGAAGTTCCGCAACATCGAAATCTGTTCTGGAAGCGCGCGGGTGGGGGCTGCCGTCAGCCTCAACGAACTGCAGGCTGCTGCGGCGCCTTCCGGCCAGTTCTACGCGCCCGATCCGACCGAATGGTCTGCTTCCATCGGAGGCACGATTGCGACCAACGCGAGCGGCTCGCGCAGCTTCCGCTATCG
>JAEUQE010000825.1 GCA_016789785.1 Bryobacterales bacterium | reverse complement strand
CACTCTACGCCGATCTCGCCGATGCACCGAAAAACGCTGGCGTCGAATTCATCAAAACCCAGTACAACAGCCGTGTGAAGAGCGAGTGGCTGCACGGCAACAAGCCCCACGTCACCTACGACGAAGTGGCCGCCAAGATCGACAAAGGCGAACTGAAGGGGACCATCCGCATCGTCCAGGACGATCGCGGAACCGCCAACTTCATCTACGGATACAATTCCAAACTGCCGCCGGTCGACCCCAACAACAAAGGCCACTATCACCCCGAAGGCGCCGAGTATTGGCTGATCATGAGCGGCAAGATCCGCTACCCCATTGAGAAGGTCGGCGTGGTCATCGCCGAAGAAGGAGACGTCGTTTACGTACCGCCCTTCACCTGGCATGCGCCGCGCTGGTGGGGCGACGGCCCTTCCTGCCGCCTCGCCATGAACGGCTTCCCCCAGATCACGCACCTCTTTGAAGCGCACTAACGCCCGTACATGGTAGCCTGAAACGTCATGGCCGAATTTCGCGATCAGGTGGTGCTGCTCACCGGCGCCACCGGTGGATTAGGGGAAATGGTAACCCGCCATTTTCTGGACGGCGGAGCTCATGTGGTGGGAGTCGCCTTGGAGTGGGAAAAGAAGCCGGCCAGCGAGCGTGTCTTGCCGCTGCAACTCGATCTGGTGGATCCCGAACAATGCCGCCGCGCCGTCAGCGCCACGCTCGAAAAACACCGCCGCATCGACAAACTGGTTCATCTCGTGGGCGGCTACGAAGCTGGC
>JAEUQE010000824.1 GCA_016789785.1 Bryobacterales bacterium | reverse complement strand
AGGATCTGGAGGCGATGTATCCAGATCTGCCGGAGAAGCCACCCGACGGGGCTCGCGACCACTTCTCTTCATACATGCACTTGCTTGTGTGCACCTGGGAACTGGAGGGCGTGACGGCGGTGCTCGGTGAGGAGATCGCGCGGAGGACGCTGGAACGAAGTGCCGCGCGTTTCTATCGCGGGATCTACCGGCGAGTGCTGGACGACACGGCACGGATTCGTTCGGTGATCGAAAAGCACGGTCTGCGGATCCCGGAACCACGGTGATGCGTGGGGCAGGTCCGCCTCATCAACGGCACAGGTCGACCGTGGTGGCACAGCCCGATCTCCTTTGAGTTTCGACGCTTCTTGCGAGTTCCAGCGGCACGCACACGGTAACGCAGGCCCCCAGGCCTGCAGCGTCCCCTATCGAGGGGACGCCTCCGCTCAAGCGCAGATCGATGTGCGCCGGTCGGGGTTCTCTCGACCGTGCCCCTCTGTCCGAGGTGGTGGCGCCGCGTGATGCGCGACAATGCGGAGAGTGCAAAAACATTACGAGGCGATTTTGTTTGATTTCGATGGCGTCCTCATCGACTCGGAGCCCATCCACTTCGAATGCTGGCGAGAAGTGATGCGCAGCGTGGGCGTCTCCCTCACTCGTGACATTTACGAGTCGCGTCTTCGCGGCCATTCCGGCAAACTCCTGCTCGAAGCACTTTGCGCGCTGCGCACGCCGCCTATCCCCTACGACGAGATGCTCGCGCTCTATCCCGTGAAGAACGATCTCTT
>JAEUQE010000823.1 GCA_016789785.1 Bryobacterales bacterium | reverse complement strand
AAGCCCCAACCCAGGCCCCAGGGCTTTCCAACCGCGGCGTTCTGATCGGTGGTCATACGGGCCACGGTTGCAGTGCCCAGAAGACGCTTGCCGGCGAAATGCCCGCCGTTCAGGAACGTCTGCAGGAGGATGGCAAGATCGGTGACGGTGGAATGCATACCGCCCCAAGGATGGCCCATATCCCGCCAGTACTGCGTATTCGGCCCGAAACGGTCGACATCCGGCCCGGTGCCGGTTTGGCACAAAACGGTATCGGCAATGCGGCGCCCGCCCAGGCCGAGCGAGGAATCCTTCATGCCGAGCAGATCGAAAATTTCGCGCTTCTGGAAGTCCCGCAGTTTTTCGCCGGAGACGCGTTCGACGATCTCGCCCGCCAGCAGCGTGCCCATGCTCTGATATTGGAAGCCGGAGCGCGGTTGGTAGAGGAGTGGTGTGGTGAAGACTCCTTTTACGAACTCGCTGAGGGGCGCGTGGGCGCGGCGCAGTTCGGTGTTTTGGGGCAGCATGTCCGGCAGGCCGGAGGTGTGCGTCAGCAGGTCGCGAACACGGATTGCCTCCCGGCTATCGCCTTTCAATTCGGGCAGGTAGCGCGAAGCGGGATCGTCGAGCGAGACGAGCCCTCGCTCGACTAGGAGCATGAGCGCCACTGCATTTACCGGCTTTGAAATGGAGGCCAGGAGGTAGACGGCATCGGGTTCTGCGCCGAAGCCTTCGTGGAGCACGACACGGCCATGGCGAGCCACCAGAATGGAAGCCGCCGCGACACG
>JAEUQE010000822.1 GCA_016789785.1 Bryobacterales bacterium | reverse complement strand
CGGGATGAATGCCCATTTCTTCGCGCACCTGCATGAGCAGCGGACGGACATCGGTTTCGAAGGCGTCCACCATCACCTGCTGCGCCCCTAACACATCCCCTGACGCTTGCAACCCCCGCAGCTTCTTCGCGTCTACGATGAGGGCCTTGGCATAGGCGATCTGGCAGTTGATGACGCTGAGGAGCATGGCTTCCAGCTTGGGTTCGATGTTGTGGCTCTGGTCGATCATGTAGGCCACATCGTTGGCGGCATCCCCGGCCTGCACCAATTCGGAATAGATTTCGAAGAGTTCGTAGGGGTTGTTGGTGCCGACGATGAGATCGTCATCGGCATAGCGACGGGCGTTGAAGTGGAAGCCCCCCAAGCGGCCTTCATCCAAGAGGAAGGCGACGATGTGGGCGATGTTGGTGCCCTGCGCGTGATGGCCGGTATCGACGAGCACCTGTGCCTGCGGGCCGCACTTGAGCGCCATGGCGTAGGACATGCCCCAATCGGCGAGGTCGGTGTGATAGAAGGCCGGCTCGAAGAACTTGTACTCGATGAGCATACGGCTGTTGGGGGGGAGATTCTTGTGGGTTTCGATGAGGCCGGCTTGCAGGTCGTGCTTGCGGCGGACGATGCTGTCCTGTCCGGCGTAGTTAGTGCCATCGGCGAACCACAGGCTGAGGAGGCTGCTGCCGACTTTAGACATCACCTCGATACATTCCATAGTATGGCCGAGGGCTTCTTCGCGGACGGTGGCAGAAGGGTTGGTGAAGCTGCCGAGTTT
>JAEUQE010000821.1 GCA_016789785.1 Bryobacterales bacterium | reverse complement strand
GAGGTGTCGCGACAACGGCTGATGGTGGGGCTGGACTCAATGGCATCGGTGGGCGACGAATTGCCGCCGATACTGGTCGATAATCTGGGCGTGCAAGCGGCGCCGTTGGCGCCGGTATCAACTTCGCCGACCGCGTTCGCATCGCATGCCGATGGAGACGTGGATCCTGGCGAAATCCGTCGACGGATGGAGTCCCTGTTGGCGGAGGGGCCCTTTGCCATGGCCTATGCAGTGAGCGAGGGGACCCCTCGCGATGCGCGCCTGCAATGGCGCGGCGATCCGGATCGGCCGACCGACGAAGTTCCCCGTGGATTTCTCGAGGTGCTGGGCGGGGATCGCCTCTCCGATGGGGATTCGGGCAGCGGACGGCGTGAGCTGGCCGAATGGCTGACGCGTTCCAGCAACCCGCTGACGGCACGAGTGATGGTGAATCGCATTTGGCTTTACCACTTCGGTCGAGGTTTGGTGACCACTCCCAACGATTTCGGCACGAGGGGGCAGCTGCCGTCGCATCCCGAACTGCTCGATCATCTGGCCACGACATTCGTTCGAGGCGGATGGTCCGTTAAGTCGATGCATCGGCTGATCCTTTTGAGCGCGGTCTACCGGCAGCGCAGTCAGGAGATCGCCGGCAGCAATGCCGGTGAGTCAATGTCGCCGGCCGGTGATTGTCCCATCGTGCCGTCTGCAGGCACGGTCGCCAGACCGCCTGAGACCGCGGTCGTCGGTTCGGAACGGTTCTCCCCCTTTCCGCGGCGGCGACTCCGAGCG
>JAEUQE010000820.1 GCA_016789785.1 Bryobacterales bacterium | reverse complement strand
ATGGCGGCGAGTTGATGAAGTTGATCGACGAACTGCAGGGCGCCGCCTTCGCCATGACAACGATGGGCGAAGGCCTGCCGCGGTACGAGAACAAAGTGAGCATCCACCCGGCGCTCAAAGACGCCTGGGGCGTGCCCTGTCTCCACATCGAGCAGAAGTACACCCAGAACGAGTTCGACATGGCCAAGGACGCCATGGAAACCGGCGCCGCGGCCTGCGAAGGCGCGGGCTTTGAGGTGCTGGCCAAGCATTGGGAGATGGTGCCGCCCGGCGAGAGCATCCATGAACTCGGCACCTGCCGCATGGGCGCTGATTCGAAGAAGTCGGTGTTGAACGGGTATAACCAGACACACGACGTGAAGAATTTGTTCGTGCTCGATGGTTCTGCGTTCGCCTCCGGCGGCGTGCAGAATCCGACGCTGACCATCCTCGCGCTCACCGTTCGCGCGTCGGAATACCTGATTGACCAGAAGAAGAAAGGGCAACTCTAATGCGCGCGGCGATTCTGGTACTCGGCATTGCGATGGCGGCGTGGATTGGCCTCGCACAGGCTCCGCCGGAGCCCCCCGCCCAGCCCATCCCCTACAGCCACAAGCATCACGTTGGAACACTGAAGCTCCAATGCAAGTTCTGCCACGAAAACAAGGAGCCTGGCGAGACCATGGGTATCCCGGCGGCGGCCAAGTGCATGGGGTGTCATAAGGGCATCAAGGCCGACTCCCCGCACATTCAGAAACTCGCCGCGTTCAACGAATCGAAACGCCCCATTCCCTGG
>JAEUQE010000081.1 GCA_016789785.1 Bryobacterales bacterium | reverse complement strand
GACACCGGATTGATGGCATACAGATCGAACGAATTCATCCGGTTGTCGAACATCTCCCGCCGCGGGCTATCCATGTCCCAGCGCAGCCCCAGATTCAACGTCAGCCGCGGCGTCACCCGCCAGTCATCCTGAAAGTACAAGCCCCAATAGCTGCTATCTTCCGCGCGCGACGCGTTGTTGTTGATCACTCCACCCGTCGCGATCCCGAATAGCATCGACGCCAGAGCCTGCCCGATTGGCGCAGCCGGCGAATTGTCCAGCGGCCCGCGCGTGAACGTCGCATTGAACGTGAACTGCGGTGCGATAAAACCATAGTTGAATCCGGTCTCTTTCTGCAGCCGGTATTCCGATCCCATGCGCATGCTATGCGCCCCGGAGATCTTCGTCACAATCGCCTGCGCCGTGTGATAGTTCGTCGATTCCCTCGTGCCTCCGTTGTTGCTCATCGTGATATAGCCGTCCGGCTGCACACCCGGAAACGCGATCCCATCCGTGCCGAGCTTCCGCGTGATCTCATTCACCAGCGTCGAAGGCAAGCCAAGGGACAGCAGGTCGAATCCCTGGCTGCCGCGGCTGTTGATCGCATTCTGATAGCTGACGCCGTAGCGCAGATTCAACAACAACCCCGAGTTGAACACGTGCACATCATCCACCACCGCGCCCCATCCCGTGCGATCCAGCAGATCGACGTTCGTAATCGTCCGCCAGAAGTCCGTGTAGTTGTCATGCTGCTGATTGTTCACGCGCACAAAGAAACGGTTCTTCTCGCTGAAGTTGTGGTCGATGCGGCTCGTGTAGGTGTAGTTCTCGCGAAGAATGTCTTGCGTCGTGAAGTAGTTGTTGCGCTGCTCACGGTTCAGATTCGGCTGGTTCGCTTCCGGGTAGAAACTGATCAATCGCGCCGCCACTGGATCAATGCGCGACGCAGGAATCACATTGCCCGGCAGTGGCTGCCGTGCGAATCGTCCATTCGGCGCCGGCACCGTGGTGAACGGATCGTAGATCTGATAGTTCGGACCCAACCGGCCCAATTCGGAAAAGTCACCCCTGCGTTGCTCCGCCGTCGGCACCGTGCCCGTGTTGGTCAGGTTGCGCCGGATCGTCAGATCCTCAAAGCCAAACGTGAAGAAGGTCTTGTTGCGCCCGTTGTAGATCTTCGGAATCCACACCGGGCCGCTCGTCGTCGTCCCCCACCGCCGGTGCAGCCACGTCGGCACCGCGGCTGCGCGCTGCTGCGGAGTCAACACGGTGTTCGGATCGGCAAGGAAGCGATTGGTGAACCATGGAATCGCACGGATTCGCGAGTCGTTGTAGTAGCCGGTGCCATGCACCGAATTCCCACCCGACTTCATGCTCACGTTCGTCACCGCTCCCGCCGCATGCCCGATCGACGCATCGTAACTCGCGGTTTGGATCTTGAACTCCTGCACCAGATCCTGCGGCGGCGAGAACACCGCGCTCCGGTTCGTCATGTTCGGCGACCCATCCACCGACACTTCGCTCGATCCACCACGCGTGCCATTGGAAATGATGCCCGTCGCCGCGCCGTTGTCCATCGGGTTGCCTGCGCTGCGCCCGCCACTGCTCAGCACGCCCGGTGTCAGCCGCGAAAGATAAAACGGATTGCCGCCAACCACCGGCAGTTCCGTCACCCGGCGCTCATCCATCACAAGCCCGATCCCCGCGGTCGCCGTATCGAGTAGCGGCGTTTCGCCAGTCACCGTCACCGACTCCGACACCGCCCCAAGTTCCAGCTTGAAGTCCAGCGTCAAGCGGTCATTCACTCGCAGTTCAATCCCACTGCGAACGGACTTCTTGAAGCCCTGCATCTCCATCTCGACGCGGTAAATACCGGGCAGCAGATACGGAATCTCATACGACCCTGATTCATTCGTTGCCGATGAAACCGTCGTGTTCATCGCTGTGTTGGTGACACGCACCGTCGCGCCCACCACGGCGGCGCCCGTCGCGTCGGTGGCTTGCCCGATGATGGTGCCTCGCGATTCCTGCGCGATTGCGAACTGCGCGCACGCGGCCATTAAGAGTGCGGAGAAAATTACCTTCATTTCCCATCCCCCAAAGTTTGCTTGAACGGCTGAGCGAAGTATATCGAATCCCTTCCGCAAGGTCGGGCGGGCCGCTTGGCGTGAGCCGTTTGCGGAGACCTCCCGCCGTCCTCTCGCTCCGTGCCCGCATTACTCTATAAGGATGCTCCGCAGGACGCTCCTCGCCACACTGCCCTCCGCCTTCGCTACTCACGCCGCACCCGGTATTCGCAGCGAAGTCTTCCTCAAGTCACCCGGCAAAGGCACGGCCATCATGGCCTATGCGTTCTACACTCGTCCCACCGGCGGTCAAATGACCAGCGTCGAAACGCGCTGGTCGCGCTCCGACACCATCGACATCGCCTACATCCGCCGGTCCGAAGACAACGGCCGCACCTGGACCGAACCCGTCGCCCTCACCACTGGTGAAAAGCGCCCCAACGGAATGCTGCGCCGCCACACCCGCGCTGGCTTCGCCGATCCGAAAACTGGCCGCTATCTCGAGTTCTGGCTCGAAGGCGTGCTGCCATCTGACGACCCGCTCGAAGGCATGCGCATCTGGAACCTCTACTACCGCGTCTCCAGCGATGGCAAGACCTTCGGCAAGCCCCAGCTTGTGATTCACGAAGGCCGCGAGTTCAACGCCTCGCACCCGCTGCCCGGCGTCTACACCGGCAGGAACTGCGTCATGCTCGGCGACCAGACATCGAAGCCCGTCGCCGCACCCGACGGGTCCATCCTGCTGCCCGTCCAACTCTCCGTGCTTGGTCCCGATGGGAAACTCGCCAACCCCGGCGGTGGTTACACCTACACCAATGCCGCTATGCTGCGAGGACGCTGGAAGGGCGATCAACTCGTCTGGCGCATGTCGGACGAGCTGAAGATCGACCCCGCGCACAGCACTCGCGGCGCCGTCGAGCCGACCATCGAGATTCTCGACGACGGCCGCATTCTCATGGTGCTCCGCGCCTCCAATGACAAGCGCCCCGAGATCCCCAGCCACCGCTGGATCGCCTATTCGCGCGACGGCGCGCGCTGGACCGAGCCTCAGCCTTGGACCTACGACAGCGGCGAGAAATTCTTCTCACCGAGTTCATGCTCGCAGCTCTTAAAACATTCCAGTGGCAAATTGTTTTGGCTCGGCAACATCAACCCAACCAATCCCCGTGGCAACCGCCCGCGCTATCCGCTCGTGATGGGCGAAGTCGACCGCCGCAGCGGCCTGCTGCTCAAGAACACGCTCCGCACCATCGACGATCGCAAGCCCGGTGAGCATGAACTCCTCACCCTCTCCAACTTCTATGCGCGCGAGGATCGCGAAACCAAAGAGATCGCACTCCACATGACGCGGCTCTTCGCCTTCAACGACGGTTGGGAAGGCGACGCTCTCCTCTATCGCATTCCCGTGTGATACTTCAAAACAGAATGAACCGCAGACGTTTTCTCTCCGCCGCGCTCGCTCCCGCATTCCTTCGCGCACAAACGCGCTCTGCTCAGCGTCCCAACATCGTCTTCCTCCTTGCCGACGATCAACGCTGGGACTCGCTCGGCTGCATGTCCGATCCCTTCGTGAAGTCGCCCCATATCGACCGCATGGCCTCGGAAGGCGTCACCTTTCAACGCAACTTCGTCACCACGGCCATCTGCGTCTCCAGCCGCGCCAGCATCTTCACCGGGCTCTATTCGCACAGCCACGCCATTTGGAAGTTCACCAACTCATTCCCCGAAGACAAGTGGAGCCGCTCCTATCCGGCACTCCTCAAGCAGGCAGGCTATCGCACCGGATTCGTCGGCAAGTTCGGCATCGACGGCGGCAAGCCACCCATCAGCACCTTCGACTTCTGGCGCGGATTCCAAGGCCAGGGCCACTACTTCCCAAAGAAAGACGGCAAGACACACCTCACCACCGTGATGGGCGATCAGGCCATCGAGTTCCTGCGCGGGTCCACACAAACCCAACCCTTCTGCCTCTCCGTGAGCTTCAAGGCGCCACACGTGCAGGACGAAGATCCGAAGCAGTTCCTCTTCGATCCGCAGGACGCCGCCCTCTATCGCGACCTCCAGATCCCGATGCCGCAGACCGCCTCGCCAGACTACATCCGCCAGTTGCCGCTCTCCGTGCAGCGCTCCGAGGCACGCCGCCGCTGGGCCGTCCGTTTCGCAACTCCCGAGTTGTATCAGGAATCCGTGAAAGGCTACTACCGTCTCATCACCGGCATCGACCGTCAGGTGGGCCGCATCCGCGAAGAACTCGACCAACTCAAGCTGTCGTCGAACACCGTCATCATCTACACCTCCGACAACGGCTTCTATCTCTCCGAGCATGGCCTGGCCGGAAAGTGGTTCATGCACGAAGAGTCCATCCGCACGCCGCTCATCATTCATGACCCGCGCCTGCCCGCCAGCCGCCGCGATGCACGCAACAGCGCCGCGACTTTGAACATCGACGTGGCACCCACCATCCTCGACTTCGCCGGAATCACGCCTCCGCCTTCCATGCAAGGCCGCAGCCTGACGCCTTTGGTCCAGGGCCGCTCAACATCCTGGCGGGAAGACTTCTTCTACGAACATCACTTCGACAACGGCGGCTGGATCCCTTCCACGGAAGGCGTGCGTAACTCCCGCTACAAATACACCGTCTATACGGACGAGCCATCCGTCACCGAGGAACTCTACGACCTCGAAGTCGATATGCACGAAGAAACCAACCTCGCGCGTGATCCACGCTTCTCTGCGCATCTCGCTGAATTACGCACGCGCCGGCAAACCTGGCTTCGTCACCTCGACCGCTGGAGTCCTGATTCCCCATGGAAAGACCCGGACTGAAGGAGTTTCCGCGATGAAACATTTCTTGGCATTTTTGTTTTGCGCCGCGTTGCTCAGCGCGCAGCCACAGGGCGGACCGCTGCAGTTCCGCACCCCGGAGATCCACGCCGATAACCGCATCACGTTCCGCATCCACGCGCCGCAAGCCACCGATGTCTCGTTGCGCGGCGAATGGATGACCGGTACCGATCGCGCGCCGCTCCAGAAGGGCGAGAACGGAGTTTGGAGTATCACCACCGGCCCCGTGAAGCCCGAACTCATGACCTACACGCTCTACGTGAACGGCGTGCCCGTCGTCGACCCTCGCAACCCGATGGTGAAGCCGGGCGTTCGTTCCGTCACCAGCCTCATTGATGTCCCAGGACCCGAAGTCGAGTTTCATTCGCTGAAGCCCGTGCCGCATGGCGGTGTGCACATGCATTGGTACATGTCGAAGGCAACGAACAAACATCGCCGCCTCCACGTCTACACACCGCCCGGCTATGATCCCTCGAAGAGCACCCGCTATCCGGTGCTGTACCTGCTGCACGGCGCCGGCGACACCGACGGCGAATGGATCACCGTAGGCCGCGCACATTGGATCCTCGACAATCTGATCGCCGCCGGCAAAGCCAACCCGATGTTGATCGTGATGCCCGATGGCCATCCCGCCGACCCCTCCTCCATGGACCCCGTCCTTCGCGGCCAGAACACCCGGCTCATGGAGCAGGATCTGATGGAGAGCGTGATGCCGCTGGTCGAATCCAGCTATCGCACCGGAAAAGGTTCGGCTTCGCGAGCACTCGCTGGACTCTCCATGGGCGGCAATCAGACGCTCAACATCGGCCTCGCCCATCCGGACATGTTCAGCTATCTCGGAGTCTTCAGTTCCTCGTCGGGATTCAATCCGCAGATGCAGGAGGAATTCGTGAAGCGCTTCGAGCCAACATTCAAAGCCGCGGACAAGCTCAACTCCCAACTGCGCCTGTTCTGGATCGGCTGTGGCTCGGCGGACTTCCTGTACAAGCGCAACATGGAAACCGTCGAATTGCTCAAGCAGCACAATGTGCGGCACGTCTACAAGGAGACACCGGGCGCCGGCCACACATGGCCGTTGTGGCGCCAGTATCTCGCCGAGCTTTCCCAACAGCTCTTCCGCAAGACCGGAACATAAGCGAATGTCCATTCGAGGTGCTGTAATGAAGGCAGTCATGATGCTGTTCCTTCTGGCCGCCGCAACCCTATGCGCCTCCGCACAGACCTTCCAGGTCACACCGCTCCTCAAGCAGGGTCAGCGCTTCGAACTTCGTGTCTCACGGGAAACGCCACATCCGTCCAGCGCCAAGCCAATCCTCACCCGCACACCGATCCACGTAAAGGTCATCGAAGCCAGCGCCACCTCGACGGTGCTCGAATGGGACTACGACGATCCCTCCTACGAGAACGTGCCGCCCGACTTGAAAGCCTCCATCGGCGGCATGCAGCAGGCGATGCAGCAGGTGCGTCTGGAACCGGTCCTTGATGCGGATGGCCGCTTTCAGTCGCTGCGAAACTGGGCACAGGTGCTGAAGGAATCGCAGTCGATCCTCGAAGCCGCCACGAAGCAATTCGAAGGCGCATCGCAAGCGCAGATGAAGAAGCTGATGGAAGAAGCGTTGACGCCGGAAAATGTCGCCATCGAGATCCGCAACTATTTCGCCTTCTCGGGCCAACGGTTCGAGCTTCGCAAACCCGTGCCGCGCACCGACACCACCCCCGCCCCGATGAATCTTGGCCAGCTTCAAATGAACGTCTCTGTCGAGCTCACCGCCATCACCGATTCCGAAGCGACCATCGTCTCGCGATCGGAGTCCGATCCCGGCAGTGAGCGCAAGATCGCCGAGGCACTCGCCGCACGCTTTCTGCCTCCGCAAGAGCGAGCCCACATGGACCTCAGCCGGTTCGCACTCAAAGTGCAGGAAACGGTTACCGCCGTCATTGATCGCACGACGGGCATGGTGAAACGGATGGACCGCCAGTACTCGATGCAGGCCGGACCCCAGCGAATGGCCTTCTCGGAACTCACGGAAATGGTGACGCCGCCCCAGACGCCGGAACCCAAGTAGCATTCGCGCACCTGCCCGATGTCCCCGAACCGCACACAGTGTGGCCGGAAACGCACACTTGCGTCGGCTCTCCCGCCTGCGGATTCACAGCGAAAAGGCGATCCCTCGTGGCAACATAGTTGCTCATGGGGCATCTAGTGGATCCGCAAATCCTTCTCTTCGCGAGTATTGCCGCGATTCTCGTGGTTACTCCCGGCGCCGATACTGCGCTGGTCATTCGCAGCACACTCGCTCGCGGCCGCGAAGCCGGACTTTACACCGTCTACGGCATCTGCCTCGGATGCATCGTCCATGCCTCGGCATCGGCTCTCGGATTGTCGCTGATCCTCAGTCAATCCGCGGCGGCGTTCGAAGTCGTCAAAATGGCGGGTGCGGCTTACCTCATGTGGATCGGCATCCGGTCGCTCATTGCCGCATGGAAAGGCCACGGCGGCACGTTCCAGGTCGCGCCCACGATTGAGTCACGGCAGCGGGAACTCGCACGCAGCTTCCGAGAAGGCCTGTTCACCAACGTCCTCAATCCCAAGGTCGCGATCTTCTACCTCACCTTCCTCCCGCAATTCGTATCGCCACAAGGAAGCGCCCTGCGCCAATCACTGACGCTCGCGCTCATCCATATCGCGATCGGCTTTCTATGGCTCAGCAGTTACGCATTCTTCTTCGACAAGATCAGCGGCATCTTCCTGCGTGATGCCGTGCGCAAGAAACTGGAAGTTGCGACGGGCGCCGTCCTGATGGCCATGGGATTCCGCCTTGCGCTTGAGAAACGATAGGAGTAGTCAATGAAACAAATTCGCCTGCTGATGTTTCCGCTGCTCGCAATGGCCGCCTTCGCGGCAGAGCAGAAGTTCGACTGGCAGGGCGCCATCGCTCCCGGCCAAACTTTCGAGGTAAAGGGCGTGAACGGCGCCGTCCGCGCGCATGCTTCGCAATCCGGACTCGCCGAAGTCGTGGCAACCAAGCGCGGCCGCAAGAACAACCCGGAGGAAGTCCGCATTGATGTCATTCCGCATTCCGGTGGCATTACCATCTGTGCCGTCTACCCCGCGGCCCCAGGCAAACCGTCCAACGAATGCAAGCCCGGTGATGGTGGACGCATGAACGTGCGGGATAACGACGTGGTGGTGGACTTCGAAGTCCTCGTACCCGCTGATGTCAAACTGGTCGCCAAGACGGTCAATGGCGCTGTCGAAGTGGGAGGCGTCACTGCCGACATCGTTGCCACCACGGTCAACGGCAAAGTCGAAGTCTCCGGCAGCCGCAATGTCGAGGCAACGACCGTCAACGGTGGCGTCACGGCCTCCATGGGCGCCACAACATGGACTGGCGAGCACAAGTTCACCACCGTGAATGGCAGCATCAACGTGGAACTGCCCGAGTCCGCCAGCACGGAGATCCACGCAAGCACCGTCAATGGCAGCATCCACAGCGACCTTCCGCTGATCATCAAAGGCAAGATCAGTTCGCGATCCCTGGATGCGACCATTGGCGAGGGCGGACGCAGCCTGAAGCTGACCACCGTGAACGGCAGCATCCACCTCTCGCGCCGCAAGGAGCAATAGCCGGCAGTTGCAAGGGCGCTCGCTCAGCTACGCACCGCGGCGGGCAGTGCCTGGGGCAGGTTCACCGCCTGCTCGAACGCATGCGCCAACTGCAGTACGCCGAAATCATCATGATGCCGGCCCACAATCTGCAGACCCACCGGCAGCCCGTCCTCTGTGAAGCCGGCCGGCACGGAGATTGCCGGATTGTGCAGAATCGAGATGTACCAGCACGACCGCATCCAATCGATGTAGCTCGTGAAATTCACGCCTTCAATCTCTCGCACCCACTCGGTTTCCAGATCGAATGCCGGCACTTGCGTCACCGGCAGCACGAAGAACTCGTAGCGCTGAAAGAACTGTCCCGCCCGCTGATAGAGTTGCGATCGTGTCGTTTCTGCTTTGTTGATCTCTGGACCTGTCAGCTTCGCGCCCAGATCCACTTCCTCCAAAACCGTCGCCTTGATCTTGTCACGATGCTGCGCCACTTTCGCCGCGTGCTGCTGATGAAAACTCAACGCCCGCGCCACACGAAACGCGTCCTCGGCGCCCGCGAAATCGGGCTCGGCTTCTTCCACCACACATCCCATCGCCTCGAACATCTTGCGCCGCGAATCCATCACCGCGCGCACGCGCCGGTCAAACGGAATCCCTCCCAGATCCTTGAACCATGCAACACGCACACCGCGAAAGCTCCGTTCCAACGGCTGTAGAAATCGCGACCCCGGCTCATGGATCGACAGCGGTGCACGCTCATCGGGACCAGCCATCGCACTGAGGAAGAACGCGGTGTCGCTGACGTTGCGCGCCATCGGCCCAACCACGCTGATCGTGCTCCACGCCGACCCCGTCGGATACCGCGGAATGCGCCCCGGCGAAGTACGAAAGCCCACCACTCCACAGAACGCCGCAGGATTCCGCAGTGACCCGCCCGTATCGCTCCCGTCGGCAATCGGCGCCATGCCACAGGCAAGCGCCACCGCCGCGCCTCCGCTTGATCCGCCGCATGTCTTCGAAAGATTGTGCGGATTCCGGGTCGCACCGAACACGCGGTTAAATGTCTGCGAGCCCGCCCCGAACTCCGGTGTATTCGTCTTTCCCATCGTGACCGCGCCTGCTCCGTGAATCCGCTCGATGAGCAAAGTATCGTTGGCAGGCACGTAATCCTTATAGATGGGCGATCCATAGGTGGTGCGAATCCCCTTCGTATCCTGCAAGTCTTTGTGCACGACTGGAAGCCCATGCAGAACGCCGAGAGAACGCCGCTTCACCGCCGCTTCGTCACAGCGCTTGGCCTGCGCACGAGCCTGATCCTCCACCAGAGTCACTACCGCGTTCACCTTCGGATTGATCGTCGCGATCTGCTTCAGATGCGCATCCAGCAGTTCCATCGCCGACACTTTGCGAGCCTTCAACATCGCGGCAAGCGTTCGGGCCGGCGTGAAGCAGAGTTCCGATGCCGGCGCAGCCGCCAGTTTGGCCGACGCGAGCGTAATGCCCTGGATCGCGGTTCGTCGAGTCATCTTGATACTCTACCTCGTCCTTCGGCCTGCCTTGCCCGTCGCCTCCCACGTTGCCCACTGCTTCCCTACGTTGCCCTCTGCCTCCTGCGTTACCCGCTGCCTCCTACGTTGCCCGCCGCCTCCTGCGCCCGCTGCTTCCCTGCGTTGCCCGCCGCCTCCTGCGTTGCCCGCCGCCTCCCTGCTACGCTACGGTACGTTCGGTAGCGCAGGCACTCTTGCCTGCAGCGCCGGCAATCGTGCCGGTGCCGAGGATTACTTCCGCGCTGTGCGTTTCGTGGCCTTCGCGAGGAACGTACTGCCCGGTTCCAGAAACAGAGGAGTTCGCATGATCACCCGCCGGCACTTACTTACCACCACACCGTTTCTGCCCCTCGCAGCGACCGCCGCGCCGCAAGGCCCCAACATCATCCTTCTCCTCGCTGACGACATGGGCTGGGGCGACCCGTCCTGCTATGGCAATCGCGCCATCGCGACACCCAACATCGATCGCCTTGCCGCCCAAGGCACGCGCCTCGAAAATTTCTACGCCGCCTCCGCCGTGTGCACGCCCTCTCGCGCCGCCATCCTCACGGGCCGCTACCCCTTACGCTTCGACATTCGCCGTCACTTCAACGACGATGAAGAGCATCTTCCTCCCACCACCACCTTGCCCCTGCTGCTCAAGAAGTCCGGCTACGCCACAGCCCACATCGGCAAGTGGCACCTCGGCGGCCTCCATCAGAAGCACATTCGCGATCGCGCCAACTCCATTCCCGGCCCGCATCAACACGGCTTCGATCACTATCTCTGCCAGAACGAAGAACAACCCTTGCGCGGAAAACTCGGCGCCGAACGCATGCTCTATCGCAAAGGCGGCACGTGCCTCATCCGCGACGATCAGAACGTCCCGGACACCGACCCGTACTACTCACGCCACTACACGGACATCAATGGCGACGAGGCTGTGCGCCTGCTCGATCAATTCGCCACACAACCGCGCCCGTTCTTTCTCAACGTCTGGTGGCTCGACCCGCACACGCCCTACGAACCCGCGCCCGAACCCTTCTACGAAAAGGCCAGTGCTCCCGGCATATCTGAAGATCAACGCCGGGCCCGCTCCATGATCATGCACATGGATCACAAGATCGGCCAGATCCTCCGCAAGCTGGAAGAGCACCAACAACTCGACAACACGCTGATCTTCTTCTCCTCCGACAATGGCGGCGCATTCGAAGCGAACATCGGCCCTTTCAAAGGCGGCAAGACGGATCTGCATGATGGTGGCCTGCGGGTACCGGGTATCGCCTGTTGGCCGGGCCGCATCGCCAAAGGCCGCGTATCGAAACAGGTAGCTCATCATTGCGACCTGTTGCCCACCATCTGTGCCGCCGCTGGTATCGCGTTGCCACGCACGCTCGCACTCGACGGTGTGAACCTCTTGCCTCATCTCCGCAAGCCCGAGACAGTGGTCAAGCGCGAAGTGCTGCTATGGCAGATTGATCACTATCCCCGTCTGCAGCGCCACTACCCGAAGCCGAAGCCCTACGCCACCGAAGCCGCGCTTGCAGGCCGTTGGAAACTGCTCTCGAATGACGGCCGGCCCGTGGCCTTGTACGACATCGGATCCGATCGCGAAGAAGTGCAAAACCTCATGGACACGCAGCCGCGCGTGGTCGCCGAACTCGAAGCACAGGTGAAGCGCTTCCTCACCGCCGAGCGTGACCGTCGAGGCAAGGCCCCTTCAAAATAAGCGCCTACTCGCCAAACTTCGGCATCTCCACCACTCTCGGATCCGCTGGCGCTTCGCCCAGCCTCAACCGCACCGCCGGATCCCCCAGCACCATGTAATTCCTCGCATCGTTCGTCGACGTCCAAAGCTCCGCGAACACTTCCTTGTTCTGTGGCTCCTGCAGTTCGTTCGCGATCTGCATCTCCGTCGCGAGATCGCTCGCGATCTCCGCATAGCGCGTATTCAGACGCTCCAGCGCAAGTCCCACCGGCTTGCCTTCCAGCAGAAGCTTCAGCATCGATTCGAACGTCGCCAGTTCGCGCTGCTGCTGCTCGACATTCAGGAACGAGCAGTCCCACACGCGGTCCACGTGCGCGATCACCGCCAGCGCACCGCCTTTCGGATGCGACAACATCCGCTTCGGAAGCGCACTCAGAAACGGCTTCGGCGCAATGCGATCCGCTTTGGAAAATCCATCCTGAAGGAAAAAATTGTTGAACTCCGGGCACCCTCCGCCGTAGCATGCGAACACCATCGCGATCAGTCCCGCAAGCTTCGCATCCGAACTCAGATCCTCCGCCGCGAAGAACGTGTCCCGGACCCTTCCGGTCGATCCCGGCCCGCCCCAATCCTGGCACGTCAACGCACCCGTGCTCGAAAAGATCCGCGGATCGTCGAGCTTATAGCCGCCCATTCCGTGCGATGCCGTGAACAGAAAACCCGGCGTGTCGTCACCACCCAGCAAACGCGCCAGCCGCGCCCGCGTCGATTGCTCCGGCAGTAGCTTGTCAATCGTCCAAGCCGGTGCATCCTTGCGCTTCGCCGCAAGCTGCGCAAGCGGCGAGATGAGATGCTGCGAACTGCGCGCCGTCGAATCATCGTTCGGATTCGCAGGCCCGAAGAACACCGCCCGGTTCGGCAGATTCAGCTTGCCGTTCTCCGATGCCACCACACTCTGCGCGTAGTTGAAGTACTCCTCCGGCTTGTCGAAATGAATCCGCCCCACGGCATACTGCACATCAAGCTGATACTGAAACGTGAACGGAATCTCCTCCGGCGACCCCACCAGCAGCAAATAGTAAGGCATCTTCACCGGATCCACATCGCCCGACGTCGCCGCATTGCGGCTGCGAAGGAACAGCGGCTTCGATTCTCCGCGCCCGTTCTTGTGCTGATACGACTCCGCGCCATCACACCGGCGGAACAGCTTGCCCGCATCCTTCTTCCGTTGCTCCAGCAATGGCTCGAGTGCCTCCACTACTTCCGGCGGAGTTCCCGCCGCGAAGATGACGCCCCATCCCGCCGACGCGAGATTTTCCGCAACCACACCAGCCTTCACCCCGAGGTCACCCTCGCCCTTCGTCTTGCGCGTCTCCAGATCCGCGCGATGATCTTCATCGTCCTCCTCCGGTTTTCCGAACGCCGCCATCGCGAGTTCGGCCGGAGTCAGCGGTGGAATCAGATAACTCCCCGTATCTTCATGGATCCCATTGAAGGTGATCTTGCGTGTTTCAGGCATAACGTCTTCTATCTCCTTTTAGTAGGGTGACGGTGGCAAAGCGGGGCACGGGTTGCGGTAAGGCAGGTTCGGCGCGCGGTCGCGCCACTCCCCTTCGCCCAGCGTGAACTGCAGCCGCGAACAAATCTCGTCGATCATCGGGACAACTTCGGAAACGGGTATCTTCTGGATGAACCAACGGTCGCTCGACACGATCACCACGGCGTTGCCTTGCGAGTCAAAGCCCAAACTGACCGGTTCGCCTTGGCGTACCGGAACTTGCGCCACTTCCTCAAAGTTTTTCGTTTCGAAAAAGCGCACGCCGTCGCTTCCGTAAGCGACCGCCAGCAGTTTGCCATCGGGCCGGAATGCGAGTACAGACGCGGGTTCATGCTTGCTCAGGAACTTCGAAGCAACGGCACGGGGCGTGCCGGTGACATCCAGCACCGTTAGTCTGCCTGCGTCCTCAAATGCGACGCGCCGGTTCACTTCATCCCACGCTGGTCCGATAGCTGTCGACTGAATCAAGTCCGAAGCCCATACCGCGGCACCGGTCTCCGTTTGGAACATGCGCAGACCCTTGCCTTCTTCCAGCCGCCCGATCAAGTGCTTGCCGTCGGAAGAAACTGCCCATTGATCGGCATCCCACCCATGACCCGAGATCAGCATGTCCTTGGCCGGCAGCGGTACCACCCTGCTAGCGCCCAGTTGCAGATCTACCAACTCAGCCCGCAGTCCATCGCGGTTTGTTGTCTTCGCTTCGCTCTCGGTGAGCCGCTTGTACGTGAACACATAACGGCCATTCGCGCTCACATGAATCGCATCCGTGGAAAGTTTCAGCGGCAGCGCGCGAATCAGTTGTCCGCTGTTCGCATCCAGCTCATGAAGCTTCTGCTCGTGCAAGTAGACTGCGCGGGTACCGGACATTGCCACCACTGCCGGAAGGTCGTCCCCGGGCATCGTGAAGTTCACTGGCGGCGGCCCCGTCTCGTATCGGAAGAAAAGGATCGACTGCCCATAGTTGGCGGCGACGATCGGCCGGGCCGGATTGAGGACCCCATCAAATCCCGGAACCCGGGCGACGACGCGATTCTGTTCCGAATCATACACGCGCAGTCCTCGAAATTCCTCGCTGCCAAGCACTCCTACCCACGAATCCACACCGCGCGCCTGCATCGACAGAATGGGATCCCGAAACTCGCTGACGGTGATCCCCCCGGAATCGTTCGCCGAGAATGGATCCCAATGGAATACAGGTTTACATTCTGCTGTCGTGGCGGGCGAGACACTCGTAACGTCCGCCACGCAAGCAGAGCCACCTCGACGATAGGCGAGCCCGGTGCTCGTCTCGTTAAAGCGAAGCGAGTCCCTCTCAGGAACCGAAACTTCCACAGGGCTCCGCTCATGGATCGGCGAACTCAACTTCACCCTTCTTTCCGGCTTGTCCGTGGGAGCGAGGTACGTCTCCATGCCCTGCGCGTAGGCAATCCACATCCCATTCGGGCTCACCGTCAGCCTCCGGACCCGGGGGATTGCCAGCGTTCGTGTGATGCGCCCCGTTGCCAGGTCGAGGAAGTAGATCTGCTTGGCATCGGTGAACGCGATACTGTCCTTCGAAAAAACATCGACCATCCGGATGTTGCGGTCATGGATGTATGCTTTGCGCCGGACATCCGTGCCATCCCCTTTTGACCAGAACACTTCCTTCTTGCCCAGGACGCCGGCAGCCACCTCACCATCCGGAGAGAAATCCATCGTGATCGTGGCGGTGACGGTGCTGTCCTCGATCTCCGCTTGGAAGCGCGGCAACTCCAGCAGGATCTTCGTCAGCGCCGCTCTGCCCTCGCTCGATAGGCGTTCGCGCGAGGAGGCCACGGTCCACAACGCGCGGTCGGCAAACAGATTGGAATCGCCCGCATCAATGCCACTCGCAATTGCAAGTAACTGACGCGCGGCCGCGATGTTTGCTGCTTCCCTTGCGCGAATCGTCTGCCATACCGCAAAGCAGGTCGCAGCCAGTGCAATCACCGTCAGTACGATCGCAAGCCGGTACAGCTTTCGTTCCTGGTCGATCTGGCGCTGCCGCGCTTGGCAAGCCTCCAGGAAGAGATCAATCTCAATCAACGGCTCCTGCGTCACACGCCGCCACTCCTGCGCACGCTTGAGATCCTCATCCACATACAGCAGGCCCGCCTCGCGCTCCTTCTCCCATAGCCGCGCCCGCTTCTCGTACTCGCTCAGCCGGCTCTCGAACCAATCCGCATTGCTCTTGCTCACAGGCTCCAGCAAACGGTCGTGCGACAGTTCCACAAATACCGAGTTGCCACGCACCTCCCGGCGCAGCAGCAGCAACCGCAGCATCCCGCCAATCAACGCATTCTCCAAGCCCTCGCTGCGTTCGCCCGTTTCGGCATACTGCACCTGATCCCGCCGTCCGTTTGTGATGAGCTTCTCGTTGATCCAGTTGCGGATCAGAAACTGTGCACGTCCGCTTTGACCCACCGTCTCCACGGTCCGGTCATAAAAATTTTGCAGGGCTTTGGCCACGTCGCCGAGGTTTCGCACGGCCTCCGCGGAAATCTCCGTCTCCACTTCCGGCAGCCGCTCCCACAAATCGAAGCACACAAGCTGAAGCTGTAGAGGCTCTACATACTCGCCCGGCTCCGTGCTGAAGTTGCCGTCGGGCTGCGCGATGTTCACACTGGACAAGCTTTCGGTAAGCGACCGGATCGCCTCCGCATGAAAGGTGCGTGCCGGACTTGCCGCCGCCGCGGTCTTCTCAATCGCTTCCTGCGCGCGGTCCTTGCGCAGCAGATCCAGCCGGTAGCGATTGTTGAGATGCGTCGGCACCATGCGCGCATAGGGATCGAGCGGCGCAAGATAGTCCTCGCGCAATACGAACAGCGCCCAGATCCATCGGTTCATCAACAACTCGCCGATCTCTTCAAAGAACGCGCGTTTCTGTGCCGCGTTCGCCGGATCGATGGTCAGCACCTCTTCGAACTGATCGAAGATCAGCAGCAGGTTGTCCTGCTCCTTGTCCCGCTCTTTCGCGCACTCGATCAGTGAGGGCGCTTCGGATGCTTCCGCGATTGCCGGCGCAATCCCATGCGCAATGCTCCACAAGAAACGATTCGCAACCGGCCGCGGAGCCTGCTCGCTCACGCGCAGCGGACCGCATACCTCAAAGTTGCGCGACATCCTCGGAATCAGCCCGCCCTTCGCGCTCAACAGCGAACTCTTGCCCGCCCCTGAAGGAGAATGCAGCAACACAATGCGATCTGATGTGAGCAGGTACGAAAGTTCTCGTACTTCTTTGGCGCGGCCGAAAAGAGGCTGCGACGCTGTCAGCGGTTTGGGTCCTACGAATGGATTGCCGGATGCCATGATGACTCAGAACAATGTGGGATCCCGCGGTTCGGGAAGGGCGGGGCAAGGGTTGCGGTACGGCAGCGCCGGCGCCTGCTTCTTCCAGTCCTGCTCGCTCAGCGTGAATTGCAGCCGCCCGCAGATTTCCTTCATCAGCGTCTGCGGATCGTCCTTCAGCACGCGCTCAATTCCCCACTGATCTCTCAACCGGTACAGCACCAGCAAGTCCCCGCTTTCATGAAACGCAACAGACGCCACAGGCCCCGCCACCTTCTGACGCAGAGTCTCCTCCAGCGTTGCAGTGTCGTAGATGCTGACGTTGCCGTCCTCATCCAACATCGCCAGCCGTTTCCCATCGCCACGAAATGCGAGGCTCGCCACATCCTCGCGGAGTCCAAGCAGCGGAATCACCGCACTCCGCGAGTTCTTGCCAACCGGCAAGGACCGCAGAACCAGCGTCGGAAAGCCCTGCTCCGTCGAACTGCGGTAGGCGAACGTTTTGCCATCGGCCGTGAGAGCCAACACCGGTGTCACCGTGCCAGGTGTAATCTGCTGCTCCATTTGGCGGACACGCCCCGCAGCCAGATCCACCACGACAACCCTGTCCGACGTCATCAGCCCAATCGCGAACTTCCCGTCATCGGAAACCGCCCATGGCCCCGAGTCCAACCCTTCCTCCGTCTCGCGACGATCAAACGTGATGCTACGGCTCGCTCCGTTCTGCAAGTCGAAAATCTCACCTTTCGAAACGTGATTCGCAATCAGCGCACCTTGGTCCCGATAGTGATTCATGGCCAGCACGAAACGCCCGTTGTTGCTCAGGTGGACCCGGTCCGTCTTCACGGAAAGGCGCACCTCGCGAACCAGTTGGCCGCTTACGGCATCAACCACACGCGCGCGATCCTCCTGCACGAACACCAACCGCTTTCCATTGCCACTCATCGCGGGCATCACGCTTCCAGGGATCGCGACGCGCTTCCACTCATACCGCGGGCTGAAGTCGTAGATCTTCAGAAAGCGCCCTTCTCGCGACACCGCGCGCGGCAACACCGGATGCATCGTCACCGCTTCACCGGGGATCGACGCCAGAAACTTACTGGCCGCCGAATCGTACACCCGCATCGCCCGCGTTCGCGTGTCGGCAAACATGGCCCGCCACTGGCCGTTCAGCCACTGTATCGAGATGGCTTGATAGCCTCCGAGCGAAGTGCGATTCAACGGGGCAAGTGGAAGTGGACTCATGTTTTCCACTTCGCCCGTCGCCGTCGTCCACGCGAACACACTCGAGTCAAGGGCTGCCAGACTCCTCATCTCCTTGCCCAAGGCATCGTGGCAGTTCGCCTTAAGTTCAAACAGATTCGATGGAAGCAGACTTGTGCTGCACCAGGAGTACGGTGAAGAATGGCTCGATAGGAGTTCCTTGCTGTCGGGCGTGAACGTCACTGATACCAATGGTCCCGCGTTCTCGATTCGCTTCTGGACTCCGGGTGGCGGGTCCAGCCGCACCACCGAAAATCCCCCCTCCCCGAGCGCGAGGCACTTTCCGTCTGCGCTGATCGCGAACACGCTCGTACTCGCGAACCGGTGTGTAACCCGTCCAACTCCGATATCGTAGACCGATACCGAACCGCCGTCCCAAAAAGCGATCCGCTGGCTGGAACTCAATGCAACTCTCCAGATGTTGCGAGGATGCCGGTACTTGTTCGTCATCATGCCCGACCCATCCGCACCCCCCCAAAACAAATCGCCCTGTGTATGTACTCCCGCCATCATCTTGCCATCCGGCGAAAACGCCAGCGGTGGAGCCTCGTCAGCCATGAAGTCCCCCGTCACGAAGTCATTGACGAACTTCGGCAACAGCGCCAGAATGTCCGCCATGGCCCGCGTACCCTCCGCCGAAACGCGCTCTCGCGACGATGCCACCGCAAACAGCGCACGTTGCGGATCCGCCTCCCCGAAGCCTGCCGAAATCGCCAGCAACTGCCGCGCCGTCGCCACGCTGTTGGCGGTGTTCGCACGCGACGTCTCCGCCTGCGCCTTCACAAAAAGAGTCACAGCATTCTTCCGCGCCTTCTCCGCAATGTCCATCGCCTGATCCAATTGAACGCGCGTCTTTGCGTTCGCTTCTTTCTCCTTTCGCGTCTCAGCCTCAGCACTCACAAGATCGTTGCTTCTCTTGATGACCGCGGCTTCCAGATCCTTCGCCCGGTACGAGTAGTAGATTGCGAACCCGATCGCCACCACAGCGCCCAGCGCAAGCGCGATCGCGCGCTGCAGCCACACCCTCGCTCGCCGCGCCAGCGTACGTTCCCGATCGATGATGTTCTGCCGCTCGTCACACGCAGCCAGAAACGCATCCATGTCCACAAGTGGCTCCGGCGTTCTCCGCCTCCACTCTTTCGCGGCCTTCAATTCATCGTCGACATAGACCAGACCCGACGCCTTCGTCCGCTCCCACAGCCGCGCTCGCTTCTCATACTCGCTCAGCCGGCTTTCGAACCACGCGCCATTGCTGTCCCGCACCGGATTCAGCAGACGGTCATGCGCAAGCTCCACGAACACGGCGGTCCCGCGAGGCTCCCGCCGCAACAACACCCGCCGCAGCATCTCGCGGATGAACCTGTTCCCAAGCCCTTCACTCGACTCCGCCGCCTCCACGAACTGCACCTGATCGCGACGCCCGTTGCTGATCAGTTTTTCGTCAACCCAGTTGCGGATCTCAAACTGCGCCCGGCCCGTCTTGCCAACTGCCTCCACCGTGCGATCGTAAAAGTTGCGAAGCGCCTGCGTCACGTCGCCATGCGCCTGGACCGCGTTCGCCGTGATCTCCACTTCCGATTCGGCCAGCCGCTCCCAAAGATCGAAGCACACAATCTGAAGCTGTAGAGGCTCTATATATTCGCCCGGCTCCGTGCTGAACGTTCCATCCGGCTGCGCGACGTTCACGCTGGACAACCCGGCAGTCAGCTCCTGCAATGCCCCCGCCTGAAACGTCCGCTTCGGATTCGCACTGAGCGCCGTCTTCTCAATCGCCTCCTTCGCACGATCCTTCTGCAGCAGATCCAGACGGTAGCGGTTGTTCAAATGCGTCGGAACGCGCCGCGCATACGGATCGAGCTGCGCCAGATAATCCTCGCGAATCACAAATAGCGCCCAGATCCATCGCTGTGTCAGCAACTCGCCCACTTGATCGAAGAACGCGCGCTTCTGGTCCACCTTCCCCGGCTCCACCGTCAGCACTTCCTCAAACTGATCGAAGATCAGCAGCAGGTTGTCCTGCTCCTTGTCCCGATCCTTCGCGCATTCCAGCAGCGATGGCGCCGCCGACCCGTCCGCAATCGCCGGAGCCATTCCATGCGCGACGCTCCACACAAAGCGGTTCTTCACGTCACGCGTTGGCGCCTCGTTCACTCGCAGCGGACCGCAGACATCGAAGCTGCGCTGCATCCGCGAGATCAGCCCGCCCTTGGCGCTCAGCAGCGAACTCTTGCCCGCACCCGACGGCGAATGCAGCAGCACAATGCGATCCGACGTCAGCAGATAGGAAAGCTCGCGCACTTCCCGGTCGCGCCCGAACAACGGTTGCTTCGACGTCAGCGGATTGGGGCCTACGAATGGATTGCCGGATGCCATGACGGTCTACACATCATCATCGGAACCCGCCTTCACATGCGGATTCGCAATCCGGAACTTCGTCAACTCGCGGTTCAGATCCTTCAGAAAGTCCTGCGCCGTGCCCCAATAGATATCCACCTTCGGCGGAGTGCGCTTGTCATTCGCATTGTTGTCGCGAATCGCTCCCGGCATCGTTCCGCGTCCCGCCAGATAGCTCTCCATGTACCGCTTCGCGCGAATCACGTCCGCCATCGTGGACTCATCCGGATTCACCTGCACGCCCACATGGCTCTTGCCGCCCAGCAGACCCGCACCCTCCATCTGCAGGATCATGCGCAGCAGCACGCGGAACTTCCAGTCCTCCAGTGAGAACCCGAGGAACATCAGCACGCTGTTGCACATCTTGAACTTCACGCTGCCCGGCCAAAGCTGATAGCGCGAACTGCGAATCAGATAGTCGAAGAAATCATCTTCGGTCAGCACCCACGTGTGCTGAGTCTCCTTGCGGCTCTTTCCGAACGCGTAGAACAACGTCGGATTCTTCGGATCCGGCTCACCATCGGTATCCTCCGCCAGACTCGCTCCGCTCTGCGCCCGGTCGCGCGGGTCCCGCCATCGGCAAAACAATTCCACCGGATCCCGTTTTTTCTGGCTCAGCGCGATTTCCAGCAGTGAATCCGGCGTCGCCGTCACGTAAACCGACGCTTCCTCCAAACTCGCCAGCACCGCGTACGAACTTTCCGGGTCCTCCAGCAGACTTCCCACAATCTGTGGCAGCAGATCCCGCGCCGGTGTGCCCCCCGAAACGCTGAAGTTGGCCCTGGCATTGGCCGCCCGCAGACCTCGCACCTTGTCGCGAACATTGTCTTCACCCGTGCGGATGAACAGATACTGCGCCACCTTCGCCAAGTCGGCGCTATCCCACGGCGCCAGCGGAAATCCGTTCTCCCGCGCAAGGTCCGCCGCGATCTGCCGCTGGCTCCCCTCGATCTCCGCGGGAAGATCCGGCCCGATCACCGGCACAAACTCGCCCAGCACGATTCGCTCGCACAGCGTGTTCCAATCAAAGTCGCCCTGCGTAAAGCCCGGCGTGTACCACACACGCCCGCTGCGCAAACGCATATAGAGCACCGGCATCCAGAAGTCGCTTCGTTGCTTGACCTCCATCCGCGCCACCGCCACCGCGCGATCCACTTCGCCAGAGGCGCTCTCACTCGCCAACTCTTCAAAGAAGCGCTGCATGAAACGGTTCGCCGTCGGTATGCTGACGTTGCCGCGCATCGCAAGCACCGCCGGTATCCCCGACTCCGCAAGCATCGGCCCCAGCGAGTTGGAAAACGACGCCTTGAACTCCTCGGCCGTCTGCACCGCTTCGCCATTTCCCGAACTCTGGCAGGACGCCAGCACCACCAGCCGCGGACGCTCCCGCAGATCCTCCATCAACTGCACGATCTCGGCGCCGCGCGTTGGCGCAAGGCCACCGGTCGCATTCTGCAGAAACACCGTCGCTTCCGGAGCCTTATCCTGCTCCGCCTTCAAACGCCCGTGTGCGACGAGATACAAAACGTCGTAGCCGTTCTCCAATTCGCGCACGATCGCGTCGATGGTCGCATGCCCTTCCAGCACCTTCGGATCCGCCACCAGACCGCGCATGGCTTCCCTGGCAAGCTCCGTCTCCTTCGCCACATCAATCGGCGTGAAGATGCTCGCATCCGCACCCGTCGGGTTCGCGACCACGATCAGCGCCTTCAACAATCCGGACCGCGGACGCGACCGCACCTCCCGAAAATCGCGGCTGATCAGGTATCGCGAGAACACCGGATCCCGACCGGCAAACAGCGGCGTCGCAAGTTGCCGTGGATCGGGATCCAGAATCGTCTCCCAATGCACGTTGTGCAATTCCATCGCCTTCGGCTCAATGTAGAAGCGCACACGCAGAATCGCATTCTTGCTCTGCGCCCGTTTGCGAGCCTCCGCAAACCCCGTCGCGATGCTGCCCCGAAAGAAGGCGTCCCGCAGATCCGCTCCATACTTCTTCCAATTCGTCGTCTTCGGATGCCGCAGATCCTCCACAAGCGTCACCGTCGCATCACCTCCCGGCATCGGACGCTCGTCCGTATCCGTATCGGGCAAGCTCAGCCGCATGTCCACGGCATACACAGGTTCCTCCGTGGACGAAGCCTTCGCGCGTAGCGAAATCTCCAGATCGGCGTATGTGTTCATTGGCGGTCACCCCACAGCGCGATGAAGCGGTGCGCGGAGCTTCCGCACCGTCGCGGCCGGAAGCTCCTTCCTCAGCTCATCTGGTGATCGGACTAACCCTCCTCACCGCCATCTCCCCCTTCACCGCCGCCCGATGGTGGAGGCTCGGGTGGATCGTTGGGACCGGGAAAGTCGCCGGGACCGGCATCCGGCACCGACATCACCACACAGTACTTGCCGGATGCGATCTTTTCAGTGCGTGTGGAAAAAACGTCCTCGCCGCTGGGCTTGCCAGGCTCGAACGTGATTGTCTTGCCGCCGCCCAAATCCACAGTCACCTTCTCAATCTCGGTGAACGCGGTTCGGGACAGGCGGATCTGAATTTCAGTAGTGGGCATCGAAATTCTCCTTTGGAGGGTCGAGGGACCTTATTGCGATTTCGGCCTCTCCGCTTTTGGAAAGCGTGGATCCGCCCGCAAAAGGGCCAACTCGGGACTGCGTTGAATGTAATCGAGAGAGTAGCCAAGCTCAATCGCCTTGCGAATCCAGCGAAGAGCCTCCTCGCGGCGCTGCAGCAACTCGTATGCTTCCGCCGCGCGATAGTTGATGGATGGCGATTCCGGACCCAGCGCCAGCGCTTGCCGCACCAGCGGCATCGCTTTCTCCGCATCGCCAATCGCCGCGTAGTAACCTCCCAAATCGGCCAGCAGATCCGCGTCCTTCGGCAGCCGTTTGCGTTGTTCCTCGGCAAGCGCGATGGCCTTCCGATAGCCTTCCTTCGCCTTCTCCTTGCCACCCGGACTCCATGCAAACGACGCAGCCAGATTCGCCCACGAACTGTAGTTATCGGGATTCAGATCAATCGCCTTCTGAAACATCTTCGTGGCATCCACGAAGTTGCCTTCCAGCATCAGCAACGTCCCCATGCCGGAATAGTTGCGATGCGTCGGCGACAGCGCGATCGCGCGCTCGAAATGCGGCCGCGCTTCCTTGTACCGGCCTTGCCGCAAATACACGCCTGCCAGATTGTGGTGCGCAAGCCCGTTCTCCGGCGACAACTCCAGCGCACGCCGGAACGACGCCGCTGCCGGATCCAGCTTGCCCGTGTCTCGATGGAACGACCCCAACGCGCTATGAAACCGCCAATCATCCGGTGAAAGGTCAATCGCCTTCTGCAGCGTCGCCTCCACCTCGTTGTTGCGGCCTTGCCTCCGGTACAGATCCGCCAGTGCGTTGTACGCATCCGCGTTTCGCGAATCCAGGCGCAGCGCCGTCTGCACCTCCGCTGTGGACAAGTCCGAACGCCCCGTGCGCGCATACAGAATGCCAAGCGTCACGTGCGGCTCCGCAAGCTCCCCATCTAACCCAATCGACTCCGTGCACAACTGCTTCGCACTTTCCAAATCGGCGTTGCTGGATGCCAGCAGATAGCGAAGCCAGTGCGCCCGGCACAACTCCGCCTTCGCCAGCGCCGACTTCGGATTCGCGGCCGTCACCTGCTCCAACACCCCCATCGCTTTGTCGATGTTGCCCGGCTTGTAATAGTGCACCAGCAGGTCGCGAACCTCCGCCTGCACCGCCGAACCACCCGTGCGATTCGCCACCGGCCACATACGCGACCGGATCTGCGGAAACGCCAGCGCCGCCGCCACGCCAATCGCCACGAGAGCGGCACCGCGAAACCACTTCCTCGATCGCCCCAACGGCGCCGCTACGGCTGTACCCTCACGCGTGCCCTCGCCGCTCGTCACCACGATCCGCTCTTGAAACGCGGGCATCGCCACCGTCCCCGTCAGCGACGAAATCGCGGCGCCCGCCGGCGACGGACGTTGCTTCGGATCGCGCGCCAGGCAGTGCTTGATGAGGCTCTCGTACTCCGCCGGCACCAGCGGATTCGATGGCAACGTCGCTTCCTGCTTCACCCGCAGTACCGCATGTTCAATCGCACCCTCGGCAGTGAACATCCGCTCCGCCGTCAACATCTCGTAGATGATCAAGCCGAGCGAGTACACATCACTGGCCGGCGTCAACGGCTTGCCCAGCAGTTGCTCCGGCGACATGTATGCCGGCGTCCCCAGAATCACATCCGACTTCGTGATCAGCTCGTTCCCAGCTTCATCCTCGAACGCACGTGCAAGTCCGAAGTCGCTGATCACCGCCCGCATCGGAGCCGTCGCCGGGCTCACCAGGATGATGTTGCCCGGCTTCAAATCCCGGTGCACCACACCTTTCTGATGCATCGCATCCAATCCCGCGCCAATCTGATGCAGCAGTGGCAGCGCCGCTTCGGGTAGAAAACGTCCCCGCCTCTTCAAGTACGAAGTCAGCGTTTCCCCATCCAGGAACTCCATGGTGAGGAACACCAGATCGCCGTCCTTGTACACATCGCGGCCTACGTCGAATACGCGGCAGATCGAGGGATGCGTCACCTGCCGCGCGATCTGGATCTCGCGCCGGAAGCGCCCCAACGTCTGCGGATTCGCAAGCAAACCAGGCCGCACCGTCTTCAGCGCGACACGTCCGCCAAGCTCGAGATCCTCTGCCTCATAGACCTCGCCCATCCCGCCCGCGCCCGCAAAACGCACAATGCGAAAGCGCCCCGCAATCACATCCCCATCCGCGATCGTGCGCGCTCCCGCCACTGCCGGCTGCTGGAGGAGCAGATCCGTACTGCTCGACGCCGCATGCTCGGAGAGCAGGCGTTCCACCTTGCCGCGCAGCTCCGCATCCCCCGCGCACGCCTGGTCCAGGTAGGCAGGCACCTGCTCCGCCGCAAGTTCACTCGCGTGCAGAAACACTGCCTTTACCTTGGCGATCTGCTCGGGGGCCATCTACCGTGTTTCCCTTGCCCTGGATGTCTTCAATTGGATTCAGCAAGTATAACCGAATCCCGGCAAACGGGTGTGGGAATCGATGTGTTCGGTAACGCAGACTTCAGTCTGCCTCCTCGACTCTACCGAGGCCCGTGCCCGGGGCCCGCGAATCGCCCCTGGCTGGATCATAAGCACTCGACCACCCGTAATCTTCCGGCCGGCTCACCAACCCAGCCTTCACCGGATTGTTCTCACTGTAGCGGACAATGCGCATGAACTCCCGCTCATTCCGCACCCAGTGATCATAGGACTCCGCATGCCAGAATGCCTCACCCGTTCGCCGTAAGATGCGATTCGCCTGCTGTGCGGTGACCCCGTTGCAGCAACCGGCTGGGGCTCACCTTGGGAAACAGCAGCACGTGCACGTGATTCGCAATAAGTACGAACGCTGCGAGCTCGTAGTGTCCCAATGTGACGCCCTGAAAGATCGCGTCGATCACGATTTTCGCGATTTCCGGTTGGCGCAGATAGAGCGGGCCGCGGACGGCTTTGTCGAGGAAGCGCCCGATGGCGGCGAAAGCTTCGCCAGACGTGACCTTTTCGGGGGGAGGGAACTGTCCGGAAGGCAGGCTGCCATGGAGCCGCCAGGTAACGAACAGCCATTTCCCTTCGCGGTAGTAGTGGGGGAGGCGCCTGTGGGAACCGGACATATCAGATGAGTGTGGCTGCGGTCTGAAACCTCTCAGGTTTGTGATCGACGCCGGCACTATGGCCGCGCACCTCGTTCACCTCGCCCTGCACCGAGACGAGTCAGTCTCGGCGCGGCAGGCTTAAGCCTAGCGCCACGGAGCGGCGGTAACGCAGACTTCAGTCTGAACTCGACAAATCGTGTCGATGCCCGTGCCGAAGCCAGCGCACCGCCCCTGGCGCAACGCAGTGCACTCAACGCACAACGCCCTCCGGCACAGTCAACTCCGACCGCAGCTTTCGCTCCCGAAGCAGCCGGCTCGCCGACTCCAACATCGTCACGAACTCCGCGCGCCGCCCGTCTTCATCCGCCGCAATCGCCTCACGAGCCCTTCGAATCGCCGCTTCCATCGACCCCTCGCCCGCAAACTTCGACTCGCGAAGAATCTGCGCCGCTTCCACCACCGCTGCGCCAAACCGGAACTCCGCACCCGTCTCCGCCAACCGCACCGCGCTCTGACCAACCGGAAACTGCAGCAGCCTGCTCTTCTTCTCCTGCGGCGGCTTGTAGCGGATCTTCACAAACGCCCACTCGTTCGACCTCGCGCGATCCGTGCTCCGCGTCTCCTGATAGCGCAGTTCATTCTCATCCACCCCTCTCCCCAACCCACGCGGCGTGATCTCGAAGAAGGCCGTCGTCTGATGCCCCGCACCCAGATCGCCCGCATCCTTGCGATCGTCATTGAACTCCTCCGGACGCAGCACGCGGTTCTCATAGCCGATCAGCCGGTACTGCGCCACGCGCTTGGGATTGAACTCCACCTGGAACTTCACATCCTTCGCCACCGTGTACAGCGTACCGCCCAACTGCCCCACAAACACCCGCCGTGCTTCGTCCAGCGTGTCGATATACCCGTAGTTGCCGTTGCCATGATCGGCCAGCTTCTCCATCAGCGAATCCTTCAGGTTCCCGAAGCCGTAGCCAAGCACGCTCAACGCAACCCCACTCTCGCGATGCTTCTCAATCAGCCGCACCAACTCACTCTCGCTGGTAACGCCGACGTTGAAATCGCCATCCGTCACCAGGATCACTCGGTTGTTGCCCTTCTCAAGGAAGCTCTGCCTTGCCATTTCGTAAGCAAGCCGGATTCCCTCCGATCCATGTGTCGACCCGCCCGCCCGCAGCGCGTCGATGCTCTCCAGAATCCGCTGCTTCTCTCTGCTGGACGTCGCCGGAAGCACCACGCCCGACGCTCCCGCATACACCACGATGGAGACCTTGTCCTGCGCGCGCAGTTGCTCCACCAGCAATCGCAGCGATTGTTTCACCAGCGGCAGTTTGTTCTCCTCCAACATCGATCCCGAGACGTCAATCAGGAACACGAGATTGGCGGGTGGCAGATCCGCCAGATCCATCGAACGCGTGCGTATGCTCACACGCAGCAGCAGGTTGCCGCGCTTCCATGGGCAATCCGCCAGTTGCGTGCGAATCCCGAACGGTTCCTCCCCGCCGGGCTCCGGGTCTTCATAGCGGAAGTAGTTCACCATCTCCTCCACCCGGATCGCGCCTGGCGGCGGCAGTTCGCCATCCCGGATGTGACGCCGGATAATCGAGTACGATGCCGTATCCACATCCGCACCGAACGTCGCCAGCGGGTGGCGTCCCGGTGAAAGAAACTCGTTTTCCACGAAATGATCGAATTGATCGGTGTGAAACCTGCCGGATGGCAAACGGATTCCCATCGCGGGGATACGTTCCGGCCTCGACGGCGCGCCACGCCGTCCACCCCCGCTAACCGAAGCGCTCTGTGTCGAGATATTCGGACTCGACGCCTCCACCGTGACGCTCTCCGCCATGTGGTTAATCTGAAGGGTTAAATCCTGCTTCAGCTTCTGATCGGAGCTGAGCGTGACCGCGACAATCAGCTTACGAAACCCCGGCGCTTCGGCCTTGATTTCGCACGTGCCCGCCGGGACATCCGCAAACCCGTAGCGCCCCTCGCGGCCCGACACCACTTTGCGGTCCAGCCCGTTGTCTTTGCAAGTGAGTTGGAGTTTTGCGTTCTGCACGTAGGCGCCCGCGGCATCGAGGACAAAGCCCTCAATCGACGCGCCATAGGCGGCACTGAACGCGAGAAACGAACAGAGAATCGGCACACCAATGGCATGCCGTGCGGATGCGTAACCCATGGTTACACCCCTTTCACCAAAGCGAATTGCTTATTGATTAACACCATTCGCCATGGTTTGCAAGGGTTATTTGTATTGAGGTTTTTTCCGTTGCAAACTTGTCTGCGCAAGCTCCTTCGGTGCCGCGGTTTGTGGTACCGGCCGTTGTGCGGGTGCCTCAGGCGGAGCTTCCGTGGAGTGTGAGTGATCCGGCACGGCTACCTTTCGCGGTGTCACTTCACGAAGCAAAGCGAGCGCCGGTGCGTACTCTGGATTGGTGGCCAACGCTCTTCTGGCGAGAAGATAGGCCCGAGCCTTCCACTTCGGCGGCTGGCCCGTCATTTGACCTTGGGCCGCCTGCATCAGGATCCACGGGTTCTCAGGTGCCAATTCGACCGCCTCAGACGCACTTTTTGCCGCAGCCTTTACGAAGGGAGCGCGAAGCGCCTCAGGTGAATTGGAAAGTTGGGCCTCACGGAGCGCGGACATCGCGGGATCGTCGAATGCAAGCAACACGTCGAGACGAGCAAGCGCTCTTCGTTGCGTCTCCTCTGCCATTTTGTGCCCGGGGCTGGTCACCAACGCCGCCTCGCAGCGTTCCAGTGCCGCCTCCGCGTATCTTCGCACCTTCGTGTACTTGGGCTCCCACTCCACGCAACGCAACAATTCCATCGCCAGGCCGACATTCCCTTCAATGTGGTTCGGTTCGATCTCGCATGCGCGGGCGAAGGCAGCGGCGGCCTGTGTAAACGAGGTGGCCTCCGCGGAGCGCTCGGCTAACTCCTGGAGAATGCGGCCCCTGTCGGCGTGCAACCGCACATCTTCCGGCGCCAACAACAACAATCCTTCCACCCGCCGGCGCAACGCGAACAACAGCGCCACCGCCGCCTCGACGGGCAGTTCCCTCACTTTGGCCAGAATGTCGGAGGTTGAACTCTCCCCAAGAAGCGCGTCGTCCTGCTCCCGTTCCTCCAGTCTCGCCCGGAACGCATCGCTTGTCCCTAATCGCCCCAGGCTTGCCTTCGGTAACCAGTGCAGGCCAAAGTCAAATACGATGTCGACCACCCCTCCGCCAAGCGGGATCAGTGTACGCGAGTCGATCAGCCAGCGCAGCAACTTTGCCAGCAACGCAGGGCTCCGGTAGCGTAAGTACGCCTTCCATACAAGCTCAAGGCCGTCCACCGAAACCGTCTCACATGCGAGGACCTCCTCCACGCACCCGGCGGAACGGAGTTGCTGCTCGTGAAGCTTCTCTCGGAAGGATGGATCCGGTAGAGTGATCGACAGGGAGTCTTTGATCGGAAGACACTCCGCGGCCCTCCCCCTGTCGGCGATCATGTGGAGAAGTTCGCCACCACCCTCCGAACTCAGCGCAACCAGCATCCAGCCCAGCCTCGCATGTGTAGAGAGTTCGCAAAGCAGATCTGCGTGAGTCATTCTGAATATCTCGCTGGAGAACTGTGAGCGCACCTCTCCGGACAGAGATCCTTGCCGCAGACTTTTGAGGATCGACAAGGGAGTGATAGGGGACTCCGCCGGAGTATCGATCGACGCCACGCTTGCCCTATCTCTCGCCCCGAGGTCACCGACCCGTGCCCAGATCGCATCCCGTCTCGCGTCGTCTCCGCGGAACAGCACCAAACCAATGTAAGCCGTCTTCTCGGCAAAGGCCGAGTGCACGGCCTGTTCCGCATAGAACTGCCAGTTCGACCCTGTAAGCCGGTCCGCAAGGTGACCCGCGGCTCTCACTGCATGCTCCGTGGTGAACTGCGTCGACGCGCACAAATGCTGCGCCACCATGTCCATCTCATCGCAACGCAGCATGGCGAACGCCTCTTGATCGATCTCGCCCTGCACCAGCCATCGCAGCGCGTCCGCAAACACCGCCGCCGTCACGCGTGGAAACTGGAAGCCCCGAATCCCGCCCGATATCCGCAGAGCTTCTGGTACGCTCTTCAATCTGGAGAGGAGCCCTCGTTCGATCTCCCGAATGGATCGAACCTCCGCCCGAAAGTGCGCATCAAACGCCGCACGGTCCTCTTCGGATGCATCTGCCAGAATCCGCCACGCATCCCAGAAGACTCCGACCGACGACTCATCGAATCCAGCCCAACGGATGCTGCGGCACAGTGCTTGTTGCAGGTTCCGCTTCACGCTCACGCCCGCGGGATCGTCGGCCACATTCCGGAAGAGAAACCGGTAGCTGCGAACCAACTCCGCCGGCGATCCCTCGTAGACCGGCATCCGGTTCGTCACCAGCCGCTCACACACGAGCCAGAAACCGGGCACGTTGTAGAGTTCCATCAACTCCTCGGCGTTCTCTTCCGAAATCGCCTGCTCCAGCCGGTCGCCGATAAGAGCGTGCACCGCGTCTTTTGCAGGCACATTGAAGTGAATCGCCCCGATCATACTCTGGCGATGGAAGCGATCCCAGCCCTGCGGCAGCAGCCCACGAACGCCTGGTTCCGGATACTCCGCGTTTGCCAGCAGCTTGGGATCTCCTTCGATGTTGGGAACATCCGTCAGGTAGAACGCGAGGTAAGGCAGCGGCACTTCATCGCCGCGTTGCAGGTACAAACTCACCAGCCGGTTGAGGAATAGCTTGATGTCGCGGTACGAAGGAGACGCCTTCTGCGACCGCTCGAAGATACGGAACACCACCGCCCACTGTTCCCGCGTTCGATCCTCCAGGAATGCTTCTTGAAACTGGAGCTGAAAGAACTCGCGCCACTTGCCGAGCACTGCGGGAGCCACCCGGAACTCTGTCTGGAATGTCTTGTTGACAAAGGAATCCACCACCCCCTTCGCATTCTCCTCCTTCGCCCAAAGGCGGGCCAGAGCAGTGCGGTCGAACGGCGCAATCAACCAGAGATTCCTGATCCAATCCGCTTCCTTCTCGCGGCAGCTCATGTCGAAGAAGATGCGCATGGTTGCCCACATTGCGATCGCTTTCTGCGGGTCCACGCGGTCCAGATTGTCCACCACAACCACCAGCCGTTTCTGCGAGCGAATGGCGGCTTCGGCCATCGCGTCAAAGACCTCCAGAAACTGGGCTGCCGCCGGCTCGCCGGACTTCTCCGTCTCGGTTGTCTTCGTCTCCTCCAAATCCCGCAGCAGCGTCGCAAACACGAGGTCCAGAACGGAGCGTGTTCGGTCACGGTTCTTAAAGATCGTGATGAGTTGATTGCGCTTCAGGATGGCATCGATCAGCACAGCTACCGCCGCAAAGGCCAGCGGGGACAGAAGCACTCCGAGGCCCCACCAGAAGTGATCTCGCATCAGCCCGGCGCCGATCCCCGTCGTGAACAGCGACATCGCCGCGACCACCATTGCCACACGAGTCAATCGCCGTTTGCTGCTCGTGGTCACCATTTCGCGCCGCCCGCTGATGCGGTCAATCTCCACTTGCCACTGCTCGCACTGCGCGGGATCCCCACTGCTGTGAACGAAGCGCAACAACGCCTCCAGAAACGCGCGCCTGAGTGGGTCATCCTGATAGGACCATGCATCGAACAGGAACACCGCGGCTTGCCCGGTGAGCTTTTCCCGGACGAGTTCCACCACCGTTGACTTCCCGCTTCCCCATGAACCGGTGATCGCAATCGACTTTCCGCCTTCACCGGTTTCGAGAATCAGCGAGGCGATCGCGTCGGCTGTGCGATCGTGTGCGAACGCCGTATCCGAGCGGGCAGGAGCGTCGGAGAGGAGCCGCGCACGCTGTGCTGGTTTGGAATTGGAGGTCACGTCCATTCCTTGAGTTCGTCCTGGCCTGAAGCAGGCACAGCCGAGCGTATCACAGCATTTTGCAGCAAACAAAAAACGGCCGCTGGGCGGGTAACCCAGCGGCCGGATGATGAACGGTCATGACCGTAGCGCGGGCTTCAGCGTGCGCGTCGACACTCCTGTCGATGCATGGTGCCGCAGCCGCGCCGCCATGACCGTACTTCGGAACCATGGCGCTCAGCGAGCGAAAGTGAAGCCGAATCCTGTCGAATAGATCAAGTCGTTCTTCTGCCGACCAGGCACTGGCACGTTCAGATAACGGTCGCTGAACTGCGCGTTCCACGTGATCCACTTGCTCAGCTTCGTCGACAAGCCAATATCAAAGTTCATGCGGTAGAACTCGGCATCGCGAAGATTGTTGAACATGCGGAAGCTCTGTATCAGGCTCGTGCTCCCCGACAGCTTGATCGCCAGATCATCGCCCCAATACGCATCCGCCGCATTCCGCACAAACGGCAGCCGCGGCCGCGGAGGATCGAACGATTCCCGCGTCCACGCCAAACCGCCGAGCAGATCGAACGTCACGCGATCACTGCGATACGCCTTGTATCCAAGACCGCTTCCCAACACGGTGCGCAGATCCAGGTTTTGGAACCGGTCGTATTCGTAGTCATTGAAAAAGTTCGCGAACAGTCTCGGCCTCAGGTTGCGATTGTAGGCCCAGCCGCCGCGAACCGCCAGCGCCGTCAACGCGGAATCATCGGCAACCAATGCGCTCGCTCGAATCGAGTTGAAGTACACCGTCGCCTTGTCCGTGTTCGTCACGCGCGCCGCATTCATGCCCGTCGTGAACGAACTCGTTCTTGCATTGCCCCGCGCACCCGCCCATCCGATGCTCGCCGTCCCGGCCCACAAGGAGCCCCAGCCCGGCCGCAGCAACCGTTCATACGCCGCCTGCTCCGCGTCGTTGCGCAGCGTCGGAACGTCGTTCAAGGTCATGGAACGTATGTCGCTGCCAGCCGCCACTTGTACCTGTTCGCCACGTGTGGTCAGGGTCGCCTTTTGCGCCTTCCCATCCGGGGTGGCCACGTTCACTGCGCCGGAAGTCTCAATTGCCGCGACTTCGGCCCATGGAATCTTGATCTGACCGAACAGCTTGCTATCGAAGATCAGCGTTGCGCCGTCCTTCTTCACTACGCTGCCCGAAACGCGGTCGCCATTCTTCATGGTGACCAAATCGGCATTGGCCGGCATCATGCCGGCCAGCGCCACAAGGGTGAGGATTGAAATTGATCGGACCATTCTGTAACCCCGTTTCAGACGGCCGCCGCGGCGCCTGCCATTCCCGCCGCCGCACCACGTACGGCAACGTGCGATTCGGGCACGGGGAAGCCCGCTTCGCCAAATGCCTGGCGGATCGTCATGTTCGTATCGAAGTAAACCTGCCAATAGTGATCATTGTGACAGTATG
>JAEUQE010000819.1 GCA_016789785.1 Bryobacterales bacterium | reverse complement strand
CATGCACGAGACCTGGACACATGAGACCGGCTGCCAGATGTCGCTGGCGCGACTGGCACTCGATACCGGTTTCGCCACCCAGGAAGCCTATGCCTTTGTCCGTCAGGTACGTGATTCCCGATTGATGGCGGTCAAAGGGGTAGCCCGTGGTGCCGCCCTGGTTGGCACGCCGACAGCGGTCGATGCCACCACCGGCGGCAAGAAACTGCGCCGGGGCATCAAGGTGTTCTCGGTGGCGGGCGGTATTGCCAAGCTGGAGTTCTACAACAACCTGCGCAAGGTGCCGGAGGTGGCCGAGGACGGCGTCACGGTTCGCTACCCGGCTGGTTTCGTGCATCTGCCCAAGGTCGATGCCGAGTTCGTGCAGCAACTCTGCGCCGAGCAACTGGTGACCCGGCGCGACCGCAACGGCTTCGCCATTCGCGAGTGGCAGAAGATGCGCGAGCGCAACGAAGCGCTCGATTGCTACGTCTATGCCCGGGCAGCTGCCGCTACCTCCGGCCTCGATCGCTTCGAGGACCGGCACTGGCGCGAACTGGAAAAGCAACTCGGGATCGCCAATGCCGATCCCCCTGATTCATCCGATGTATCCGATATCGAGGCCACCCACAGAGGTGGCCTCGCTGTTTCCGGGGTCCGCAGTATGGGACGCCAACTGATCCGCAGCCGCTGGCTGACCTGAAACCCTCATCAAAAGGAAATCGCAACATGAGCCTGCAAACCCAAATCCATAGTCTGGTCATCCGCGTCGCCGACGACTTCAAGGCGGTCTAGTC
>JAEUQE010000818.1 GCA_016789785.1 Bryobacterales bacterium | reverse complement strand
CCGATATCATGCGTACCCTCTTCCTGCTCCTGATGCTCGCCCCGACGGCCCTCGCCGCCGATGCGGAGAAACTGCCCCCGAACGCGAAGGTCGCGTCCCTCGCCGTGCAGCCGGCGAGCATCGAACTCGCGAACCCGTACGCCTACGGGCAACTGCTTGTCACGGTCAAACTCGATAACGGCGACACGGTGGACGCGACGCGGATCGCGACGATCGACGCGCCGAAGGTCGCGAGCGTCTCGCCGGCGGGCCTCGTGCGCCCGATCGCCGACGGTGCCGGGGAACTGACGATCAACCTCGGCGGCCAGACGGCGAAGGTGGCCGTGAAGGTCTCCGGCCAGAAGTCCGCGAAGGCCGTCAGCTTCGTCACCGACGTGCAGCCGGTCCTCTCGAAACTCGGCTGCAATCAAGGCACCTGCCACGGGTCGGCTCAGGGGAAGAACGGCTTCAAGCTGTCGCTGCGCGGCTACGACTCGATCTTCGACCACCGCTCGCTCACCGACGACCTCGAAGGCCGGCGTTTCAACCGCGCCGCCCCGGACAAGTCGCTGATGCTCCTCAAACCCGCCGGGGCCGTTCCGCACGCCGGCGGCGTCGTTTGGCAGCCGGGCGACCCGAACTACGAACTCGTCAAGCAGTGGATCGCCGAAGGCGTCGCCCTCGATTACACCGCCCCGCGGGTCACGTCGATCGACGTTCTGCCTCTGAATCCGACTATCCAAGCCATCGGCGGCAAGCAGCAGTTCGCCGTGATCGCCACCTACGCCGACGGCCGCA
>JAEUQE010000817.1 GCA_016789785.1 Bryobacterales bacterium | reverse complement strand
CAGTATAGGACACCTCACCGGTACGCCGCAATTCCCGTCACATGTTCCCCAATCACAAGACAATGCACATGGTCGGTCCCCTCATACGTTTTCACCGTCTCCAAGTTGCACATGTGCCGCATGATTGGGTATTCATCCATAATTCCATTCGCCCCCAGCAGATCCCGGCTCAACCGCGCGCATTCCAGCGCCATCCCCACATTGTTCCGCTTCAACATCGATATGTGATGCGGCCCCAGCTTGCCCAGATCCTTCAGCCGCCCCGCCTGCAGCGCCAGCATCTGCCCTTTCGTAATCTCGGTTACCATCCAAGCCAGCTTCTCCTGCACTAACTGATGCGACGCCAGTGGCCGGTCGTCGAACTGCTTCCGCGCAATCACATACTGCCGCGCCGTCTCGTAGCAATCCATCGCCGCCCCCAGCACCCCCCAGCCAATCCCGAACCGCGCCTGCGACAGGCACGCCAGCGCCGCCTTCAATCCCCGCGCACCCGGTAGCATCGCCGTCTCCGGCACCCGCACATCCACCAGAGACAAACTCGAAGTCACCGACGCCCGCATCGACAGCTTCCCGTGAATATCGGACGCCGTAAACCCGGGCGTCCCTTTCTCTATCACGAACCCGCGAATCCCCTCCTCCGTCCGCGCCCACACAATCCCCACATCCGCCAGCGATCCATTCGTGATCCACGTCTTCTCCCCATTCAGCACCCACCCTGCCCCATCCCGCACCGCCCGTGTCAACATACCGCTCGGGTTCGATCCAAACTGCGGCTCC
>JAEUQE010000816.1 GCA_016789785.1 Bryobacterales bacterium | reverse complement strand
CGCGGCCCGGCGGAGAATCTCACGGTGCTTGCCACGGCATGGGCGGACCCGGCAACCGGCGGCTCCGGAGAACACGAGCCGGTTCTGATGACGATCCGCTATGGCAAGGGGAGAGTGTTTCACACGGTGCTCGGGCACGGTGTGGAAGCCATGCAGTGCGCCGGATTCGTGACTACGTTTCAGCGGGGGACCGAGTGGGCGGCGACGGGTAAGGTCACCCTAAAGGTGCCGGCGGACTTCCCGTCGGCGGCGCAGGTCAGCATGCGTCGTTGAGGTCAGTTGCGGCTGTCCGCGGCGCGCGGCAGTCTCACTGGCGTCTCGCTGGCGCGCGGCGAATCCAGTTGATCTTCGGAACCAACGCCCAGTTCGTGCAGACGCCGTGTCGCAGGCATCACGCGCGATTCCCAGGCACCGACCGTGCGGTTGTAAGTCTGGACGGCGCGCTCCAGTTGGTTGCCGAGGGACGAGAGTTCACCGGCGAGAGCCCGCAGCCGTTCGAACAACTCCGATCCCAACTCGCGAACCTCTTCGGCCCGCTCCGCTGCACGCTGCTGACGCCATCCGTAGGCCACTGCCTTGAGGAGCGCAATGAGTGTGGTGGGCGTGGCGAGAATCACCTTGCGGTCCGCGCCATATTCGATCAACTCGGGCTCCTGCATCAGCGCCGCACTGTAGAAGGCTTCGCCCGGAAGGAAGAGCACCACGAATTCGGGCGCGTCGGCGAACTGGTCCCAATACGACTTGGCGCTGAGCCGCACGATCTGCGCACGCACCTGCGC
>JAEUQE010000815.1 GCA_016789785.1 Bryobacterales bacterium | reverse complement strand
AGTTGCTGTGCGCTGTGCTGGCCGTCAAAGATGTGGCGATGTTGAAAGCCGTGTTCCCGCGAGTGATTGATAACGGCAAGATGCTGCGGAACTTTGTTCAGATCGTTCGTTCGGGCGCAGTTGGCCGTAAATCGCTCGGAACTGCTCCGAAACGTCTGATCAACGAATGGCTGGCGGCGCGTTCCGACGAAGCCATTTTCAAAGACTCGATTGGTCAATCGCCATCGCTGGCCGACGTGGTGAAGATGATTCACCCGAAACCAACGACCGAAAGCCGCGCGGCGCTGTACGGCTATTTCATCGGACGCGATTTCAACGCCGACGTTCTGCCCGCGCTGGTTCGCCACTTCGAGCAGTTCAAAACAGGCGAATCCGCCGAAGTGCCGAAAGTTCCGTTCCAGATGCTGACCAGTTTGCCGCTGGCCACGAAAGACTGGACGGAAATTGCCCGCAATGCTCCGTGGCAAATGACGCGCATGAATTTGAACACCTTTGCGCGTCACGGCGTTTTCGCCGAATCCGGTTTGCCAGAACTGATTGCCGACCGGCTGCGCGACGAAGAAGCGATCAAAAAAGCTCGCGTCTTCCCGTACCAGTTGATGGCGGCATTTACCAACACGGATCAGCGCGTTCCGGCTCAAGTGCGCGACGCGTTGCAGGACGCGATGGAAATCGCCATCAGCAACGTGCCGAAAATCAAAGGCAAGATTTATGTCTTCCCTGACGTTTCCGGTTCGATGCATTCGGCTGCGACGGGTTACCGCAAAGGCGCAACCAGTCAGGTT
>JAEUQE010000814.1 GCA_016789785.1 Bryobacterales bacterium | reverse complement strand
ACGGGTGACGAGATCGAGTTTCTGGGTCAGAGCTTCAACAAGATGATTGACCGGCTGATCTCGACCCAGAACGAAGTCCGGCAGCATCAGGAGTTGCTGGAGGAGCGCATCCGGCAGCGGACGCACCAGCTTGAGTTGGCGATGCAGCGGGAACAGGCCGCGAACCAGGCCAAAAGCGAATTTCTGGCGAACATGTCGCATGAGTTGCGAACGCCGATGAATGGCGTGCTGGGCATGATCGATATGGTGTTGGACAGTTCGCTGAACGCGGATCAGCGGGACCAGTTGGAGACGGCGCAGCGGTGCGCGAACTCTCTGCTGGCATTGCTCAACGATGTGCTGGATCTCTCGAAGATCGAAGCCGGGAAGATGGTGCTGGAGCGGATTCCGTTTGATCTGCGGGTACTGGTGGATGATACCGTGCGGTCGCACCGCCCGAAGGCGAGCAAGAAGGACATTGTCTTGACGCTGGAGATCGCGCCCGATGCGCCGCGCCGGATTTCCGCCGATCCGCTGCGTCTGCGCCAGATTCTCTCCAATCTGTTGAGCAATGCGGTGAAGTTCACCGAGCATGGCAGCGTGCGAATCAGCGTCGCACGGCGATCGAAGGAGCATGGGGGCGACCTGGTGCTGGAAGTGGCCGACACGGGCGTCGGCATTCCGGAAGACAAGCTCAGCTACATTTTCGAGAAGTTCACGCAGGCCGATGGCAGCATCAGCCGCAAGTACGGCGGAACGGGGCTGGGGCTGGCGATCACGAAGAAACTGGTGGACATGCATGGCGG
>JAEUQE010000813.1 GCA_016789785.1 Bryobacterales bacterium | reverse complement strand
ATGCGCCGGAGACGGGTTACGGCTATATCCAGAGCGGGGCGGCGGCGGATGGCGATGGTGCCTTCCGCATTGCGCGCTTTGTCGAGAAGCCGGATCGGGCCACGGCGCAGGGGTATCTGGATGCCGGCAACTATCTGTGGAACAGCGGGCTGTTCATGATGCGCGCCAGCGTGTGGCTGGCGGCGATTGCGCGCTGCCGGGCGGACATTCTCGTCGCCTGTGAAAAGGCCTGGTCCGAGGGCTCGGCGGATGGTGACTTCCGCCGCGTGGGTGCGGAGACGTTTGCCGCCTGCCCGAGCGATTCGATCGACTACGCGGTGATGGAACGCCTGACGGCGGGCGAGGAGGCCTTGCCGCACGGGGTGGTGATTCCGCTCTCGGCCGGCTGGTCGGACGTCGGTGCGTGGGAGGCGTTGTGGCAGGTGCTGCCGAAGGATGCGGCGGGCAATGTGAGCCGCGGCGATGTGATGCTGCACGATTGCGCGGATACGCTGGCGCTCGCCGATGGCCGCCTGGTGGCCTGCATCGGGGTGAAGGATCTGGTGGTGGTGGAAACGCCGGATGCCGTGCTGGTGGCGCACAAGGATCGCACACAGGAGGTGAAGCAGGTGGTCGATGCGCTGAAGGCGCAGGGCCGCGCCGAGGGGCAGCTGCATCGCAAGGTGTTCCGCCCCTGGGGTTGGTACGACGGCATCGACGCGGGCGAGCGTTTCCAGGTGAAGCGCATCGGCGTGAAGCCGGGCGGCTGCCTTTCGCTGCAGATGCACCATCACCGCGCCGAACACTG